>CAYYZP010000140.1:0-4611 GCA_964476165.1 uncultured Fimbriimonadaceae bacterium | reverse complement strand
GCGGCGGCGGACGTTCTAGCGGCGGCGGCAACAGCAACCGCGGCGGTCGCTGGTAAGCGCGGCAAGACTCTCTCAACTACGACGGGCCGGATCCTTTGGGATCCGGCCCGTACTTTTTTTTCGGCGCGATCGGTCGGAGGGAGCACGGCTGTCCGGGAAGTCACCGAGTTTGGAAAGGACTTGGTTTTGCGTGACTTCCTGAACAACGGTGGCACGCGACATTATCGACAAGGCCCCACCCCCGGCCCCTCTCCGCGAAACAAACATTCGAGGAGAGGGGAGTTTGAACTACGCCGTACCGCTTGATTCGACAGTAATGAAGAACCCGTTTCTATGCTCGTGGCTATAGTCGTGGCCGTTGCCTTTGTAGTGGTGTGTGCCATAGGCTAGTTCGAAGCCCATGTTTTTCTTCGCACCCCAATACGTGAGGTTTTGGACGACTGTCTGTTTGCCGTCTGCGCCGGTGACTCCTTCCAACTTCACTTCGGCCATATCGCCGAGTTTCGCGTATCCATTAAGTCCGTCGCGTCGCCATGTGATCGGCGCTTCGTCGGTCGCGAACTTTTCAAACTTGAACGGATAAAGTTGCTGGACTAGCACCAAGATAGCGTCGCGCTTGTCCTTCGGTGTCTTCTTGTCAAACGTGACGACTGCGGACTTGAGAGGCTTTGTGAAGTCGCCTCCGAGGTCGCCCGAGACCCAGAAAAGTTCGCCGCTGACAGAAGTGCCGCCAACGTGCCCGTCAATGATCCTGAACGCGTTGTTGAATTCGCAAAAACGTTCGCCGTCAGGGTGGGTGCTGAAGTAACACATGCAAAAGAGGTTGCACGAACAGGCTTCGATGATCTCGGCCTTGATGGACCAGTCCTTTTCCAAGGTGCCGGAGTTCGCTCGCCCTACCGTGATGTTCGCCGCGCCGATCGTAGCCATAACCGCCGCGAAGACGCTCAGTACAAGTTTCATAGTTTTCATTTGGTGTTCCTGCGGGCTCCCGTCATGGGGCCAATCGCGTCGAAAAAGTATACATGACCCGCGGGGCCAGAAACCATTCGTTCTATTTCGAACCTGGTTTCTTGCGCTCAGGGTCGATTAGGGCGATGCCTGCCTGCTTGGCGGCCCTAAGGATGTCGGTCAGGAGCGTCTTTTCTTTGTCGATCATGGTCAGTAGAACGATCCCGCTCTCGTCCGGTTGCGAGACCTGCCGCACACCCTTGGTAGACATCAGCGCGGCGCGCAAGCGTTCAAAGTCTGCCGGGCTCGTCTTGCGATCCTCGAGTTGGAGGACGAGGCGTCCCTGGAACCGATTGTTCTTGCCCGCGATCGTCGTCAAGATGCGTTGCAAGTCGATCCTCTCGGCCGGGAACTTCATTCTGACGAATCGGTCTTCGACCGTGATGTCGACTTCTGTGATCTCAGTTATCCGTGCGATCGCCGACCGCACTTCGACTGCTCATGAAGGGCAACTGAATCCCGAGACGTGAAAGGTGAGCGGAAGAATCGTCGGTTGGGTCGCGGTCTTTTCCTGACCAATCCCGACGAGCGTCGTCCATCCGACGATTGCGAGCCCCGCGCTGATGAGCATGGGTTTTATGGTACCTGAGAGATCGCGTCAGCTTTTCGTCTCCTCCGAAACCCCCTCTCCGCTTGCGGGGAGGGGGATGGGGGTGGGGAGAGGGCTAAAATCACTCAATGGGCGAGAAGCCTTGGGTCTCGAGGAGGCAGGTCGAAAGAGCAAGGCGCTTTCGCAAATCTATGTCGGTCGCAGAAAAAATATTCTGGGAACTTGCTCGAGGACATAGACTAGGATTCGAGATCAGGAGGCAGCACCCAGTCGAACAATACACGCTTGACTTCTATTGTAAGGAAGCCTCACTCGACATCGAATTCGATGGCGAACAGCACTGCCCTGAAGACGACGAGCGTCGCGACGAAGCCCTCCGAGCAATGGGCATTGAAACGATTCGTATTCCCAATCGCGAGTTTTTCATGATTGATGTAAACGAGCCGTCCAATGATTGGATCAATGCGATCGTATCAAAATGCGAAGAACGGTCTGGCCGGAAAGCCTTTCCGGATCTCCCCACCCCCTGACCCCCTCCCCGCAGACGGAGAGGGGGGAAACTCACTCGACGCGCCAGAGACCCCAGACGTTGGCTTCCTCCCATTCCTCGCTCGGCTCGGCGCCGGCGAGACGGAGCGCGAGTGTGATGAGCGCGAAGTGGTAGCCCTCGTGCCACAGCATGTGCTGGAGAAACAGCACCGGGTTGTCGTAGGCGCCGAACTTCGGCTTTCCCTCTTTGATCCCTTGCTCGGTGGCGTCGCGGACCGCCATTGCGCTTGCCGTCAGCAGTCGTTTGAGTTCGTTTAGGTCCTCGATCGCTTTCCAGTCGTCCTCCCCCACCTGCACGTAACTTCTGCCATATCCTTCCAGATGGGTGGGGGAGCATTTCGAAAGCCAGAACCGTCGTGTGTTGTGGATGTGACAGAACTGCTCAAAAATCGGCATCCCGTCGGGGTCGGGCTTTTTACTTTTTAGATCTTCGGTAACGAGCGACGCGATGTTGTCAATGATCTGCACCTGCCTGTCCCACGACTGCAAAAACACATCGGTTTCCATGTTCCAGATGGTACCACTGGGGTTGCGACTTCTCCTTTTCTCACTCCCTTGGGTCAGGAGTTAGCCGCAGTCCGGAGCCCCCTCCCCGCGTGCGGGGAGGGGGGACTCGGTTCCATCTCCCTAACGGGTGAGGGATAGACGTTTTTCATGGATTTTGGAACTCTCAATCAAACTAACGAGTAATGTACAACATGCTGGCCAAGATCGCAATTTTGGGTGTCGTAGGAGCATCCACCCTCGGTTTAATCGCTTTCCTTGAAAGCGGGCAGACAGGCACGAAAGAGAAGATCGTCGGCCTTCCTTGTGAGGGATGCGACATCGTGTTCGTCGGTCGCCCCTCCGAGACGCCGGCCGTCGCCAGGATCGCGCCGAAGGGCGAACCTGGTGAAGCGATGCGCCTGACCGGAACAGTGAAAGACCAAAAAGGCGCGCCGGTCGAGGGCGTCATCGTCTATGCCTATCACACCGACAACAAAGGACTCTATCCCAGGGGGGGGACGGGCCACGGACGACTGCGCGGATGGGCGAGATCGAACCGGCAAGGTCGCTACACGTTCGAGACGATCCGTCCGAATGGATATCCGAACGGCACAGCGCCGCAGCACGTCCACATGCACGTGATCGAGCCGGGACGATGCACGTACTACATTTCGGACGTGTACTTCGGCGACGATCCACGACTAACGGACAAGGAACGCAACGAGCGCTCCCCTCGTTGCGGGAGCGGTGTCGTCACGCCTTTCAAAAGAGATGGTGTCTGGATCGCCGAACGCAACATCGTGCTGGGCCTCAACGTCCCAGGCTGGACTCCGCGGTAGGTTTTTGTCCTCGGTAGGAGGTATGGAAAGGTTAGGGAGAGGGTGAGAGTTGCCTGTCCCTATTTGGTTCTTAGTCGTCCCTCAGTCGCTGGGGGACGTCCTTCAGTCGTTGGGGGATGTCCCTCTATCGTTCAGGGGCGTCCCTCAGGTGCGCCGGGACGACCCTCACTCGATCAGGGGCTTCCATCTGTGATTCAGGGACGTCCCTCCGTCGATCAACGGCGTCCCTCTGCCAATGAAGGTCGTCTAAGAATGAATTAGGGACGGCGTTTTGAACCTCTGATTGCTGGGACTTAGGTTCAAATAGGCTCAACTTGCTTCAAACAAGTCTGCGAGACCGCTCTCAACGCCTGCGTGCCAGGGTTGTTCAGGAAGACGCATCCAAATTGTGTCCTTTCCCTAATCTGATGTCTTCCCGGACAGCCCTGATCAATAGACATACATATCCATAGGCACAAGGCTGTCCGACAGGTCACGGGGATTGCAACGGTCTTTGTCTGATGTGACCTCTCGAACAACCTTGCCACACGATTATGGAATTATACAGCCCGCCCACCCGCCCCGCCGGCCTCAGTCAGTAGTAAACTTTGTGAATGCCAGAACTGACCTGGAAGCAAGCGATCGAGAAGGTGCTCACTGACCGCGGCGAGCCCATGCGATATGACGACATAGCAGAGGCAATTATGGAGGCAGGCTTGCGAGAAACTACAGGCGCGACGCCAACTGCTACGGTCGCTGCTCAACTATCAATGGAGATCGACCATCAACGCGAACGATCACTGTTCGTCAGAGTATCTCGCGCAACCTATGGCTTGAAATCATGGCAAAACACAAACTTACAATCTTCCGCGATAATGGAGGCAGCTTCTGATGTTGCAATCGAGCCCGGTGTTCAAGCATACGGCATGTACTGGGATCGCAAGTTGGTCGACTGGGATAGATCGCCTTCAAAGCTTTTCGGTCAGCAGTTTCAAGGTTCTGCAACAGTCGACTTCAGTGAACAGCGCGGACTGTATCTGCTCTATGATCACCGCTCTGGTCTGCCCCCATTCGTGAAGACAAGTTAGGAGTAGTCCTCCTTCACATTATGCGACATTGCTTCCGCAGGGGTGCGGTAGCCAAGAGACGAGTGTGGCCGCCGCTCGTTGTAGAACCGGCGAAAGACCGCCAGCCTTA
>CAYYZP010000139.1:0-3830 GCA_964476165.1 uncultured Fimbriimonadaceae bacterium | reverse complement strand
TGGAATGAGCGCCTTGAGCGGACTGCCAAAGCCGCACCACCCGATCTTCAACGCGAAGAACGGCGAAAGGGCGTCGCAGGATAAATACTTGCTGTGCGTCGAGGCGAGCGACCCGCAATGGGACAAGGATCAAGTGCAACGTTTCATGGAGACGCTCGGCGCAGAGTCGGTCGAATATATCGAGACCACGGAGGGATATTGATGAAACGGCAGACGCTTTTTAATATTGTGTGCCTTGGAGTGTTTGCGTTCGCGGTCGTGGGCTGTCACCCCGATATGTGGCAACAACCGAAGTTTAAGGCGCAGGACAAGTCGACCTTCTTCGCCGACCATTCGAGCAGCCGCCAGCCCGTCAAGGGGACCGTGGTTTTCGACTCTCCCGCGCCGGACGCGGCGATGACGCGGGGCTATTTGAACGGCAAACTTATCGAGCAGTTCCCTGTTCCGGTCACCGCCGAACTCATCGAGCGAGGACAGGAGCGGTTCAACGTTTTCTGTCGCCACTGCCACGGCGCGATCGGAGACGGAAAGGGAATGATCTCGCAACGCGGATTCAACGTCGAGCGCCCGATCGCCACGTATCACACGGATCGTTTACGCAGAATGCCGGTCGGTCACTTCTTCGACGTGGTGACGAACGGTTATGGCGCGATGTACCCGCTCAGCGACCGCATCCCGGTCGAAGACCGATGGGCGATCGTGGCGTACATTCGGGTCTTGCAGAAGAGCCAGAACGTGACTCTGAACGAAGTGCCTGCTGACCTTAGGCCCATGATGGACGATCCCGCAATACAGATTAATAAAGAAGAACCGAAAGCGGAGGGGGGACACTAATGGAACAGACGCGGTTCAACACACGGTTTACTGCGGTCGGGTTCGTCGCGCTGGTGGTCGGCGCGATCTTGCTCGGCACGCACTTTAATCCACAGTCGTACTTCTATGGTTGGGTTTTCTGGGTGTGCGTGACGTTCGGGTTTTTCGGGCTCTCGCTCCTGCACCACATGGCGAAAGGAAGTTGGGGGTATCCAGTGATGCGGCTCTTGGAAGCAGGGGGGGGATGGAAGATGCTCCTCGCGTTCGGACTGCTGTTCGTGCCGATCGTGACGATGTGGAAACTAGACCTGTATCCTTGGATACATGAGGCAGAGCGCGCGATACCGATGGTCGCGGCAAAACTCCCGTTCCTCGATGGTTGGTTCAATCCGTTGAGCGTCGCGGTGTTCGTGTTGTTCATTTTTTGGGCCTATCGAAACCAAAAGTGGCAAAAACTGGAGGACGAGACGGGCGACGTCAAGTGGAGGAACCTGCGCACGAACTGGAGCAGCGGTTTCTTCCCGGTCTTCGTGTTGCTCATCAATTTTGCGTTCACGCTTTGGGTGATGTCGATGCGGCCCGAGTGGTTCAGCACAATCTACGGGATTTGGTTCCTCGTGCAACAGGGACTCGTCGCACTTGCGCTCATCGCCATCGTCATCGGCACTCAGGCAAAGAAGGAACCGTTCAGCCGCGTCGTGACGACGGATTTGACCAGGGATCTCGGCAACCTCATGCTTGTGCTGACGCTACTGTGGGCGTACTTTAGTTTCAGCCAGTACCTAATTATTTGGTCGGGCAACATGCCCGAGACCGCGTCGTATTGGTACGAAAGAAGACAGGGCGGGTTTGAAAGCCTCGGCGCGATCCTGATCATGTTCGGTTTCTTCGTACCGTTCCTGCTTTTGCTCTCGCCGCGGATGAAGCGCGACCCGAAGAACCTGGCGATTGTGGGTGTCGTGATCCTCGTGATCCGATTCCTCGACGTCCATTACAACGTGTCGCCTATGTTCCGCAGCGAAGTGATTTCTCAGGCGACCATTACCGACATCGGCGGACTGCTTGCTTTCGGCGGGCTCTGGTGCCTGCTGTTCGGGAACTTCGTCACCCACGCGCCGTTGCTCGTCAAGAACCAACCCCAATTGAAGGAGGCGACCGATCATGCATGACCACAATCATGACGATCCTGAAACGCTGAGCGAAATTGAAAAGTTGGGCTACGACCCGCGCGACGTTCCAGTCGAAAAGACGTGGATCCACGCCGTGTTGCTTTATGCAAGTATCGCCGTGACGATGGTGTTGGCCTGGCTTGTGATGACGGTCTTCGACCGCGCACAGGTCGGAAAACCTCAGTCGGCGACCGCAGTCAGATCGTCGACCCCCCCCGAGCCGTATCCGCTCTTGCAATCGAACAAGACCGCGAAGACGGACATCATCGACCTGCGAAAGGCGGAGCAGATCAAGACCGACACCGCTGGTTGGGTGGACCAAGGCAAAGGGATCGCGCACATTCCGGTCGAGGACGCAAAGCACTTGGTCTTGGAAGATTTGAACAGACCGGTCTCACCGCCGCCTGCGGTGGGGGGAGCGCAATGAAGCGGCCTCTTTCTGTGTGTGTAGCCCTGTTGCTTGGGACAGTTTCCTTTGCGCAGTATTACGGTTCAGAAAAGTCGATCCAAGAGATCGGGGAGGGTCGCCGCGCGTACCCTGCGCCCGACTCGGGGATCGGCGTCGACCAAAAACTCAAGGACGTGGTTCCGCTCGATCTTTGGTTCACCGATTCGGACGGGCAGAAGGTGCAATTGCGCGACCTGTTTACAGGCAGACCCGTGATACTGATGCCGATCTTTTACGAGTGCGGAGGCGTCTGCGCGCTGGAACTCAATGGCATGGTCGCGACTCTCAAGGATTTCACGAAGGACTTTGTCGGCGAGCATTTCGATCTCATCACGTTTACGATCAAGCCGACCGAGACGGTCGAACAAGCGGCGCAGAAGAAGGGCGAACTGCTCGACGTTTACAACCATCGTGGCGCAGAGGACGGTTGGCACTTCCTCGTCGGCGAGCAAAAGGAGATTGCCGCGCTTACTGAGGCGATTGGTTTCCGTTACGAGTACGACCCGAAGACTGGGGCGGTCATCCATCCTGCGGCGGCGGTGGTGCTCACCCCCACCGGGCAGATATCGCAGTATTTCCTCGAGACCTCTTACATGCCGAGCGCGCTCTTGGACGCGATCCAGACCGCCAACAAGGGATCGATCGGACGGAAAGTCGATAATGAGACGTTTTGGAACTGCGTTGAGATCGATCCGCTCACGGGACAGCGCTCGCTCAACGTGCTCAAGTTCCTTCGGCTTACTGCGCTCGTGACGCTGATCGCGGTCGCTGGAGCCATCGTTTTTATGACACGAAAGTACAAGAACTCATCCGTTGAAGTCAAAGAAGGAGGGAGCGCAGGCGCTTAGACGACATGGGCAACTTTCCGATGCAGCCCGAACAGGCGTCTGAGCACGCAAAGGCGTACGATGCGTTGTTCAACACGATCACGATGCTGACAGTGATCTTCACGATCCTAGTGGTTCTGATCGTGCTCTATCTGGCCACAAAGTACAAGAAGGGGAGCAAGGCGAGCCGTAAGAACCCGGTCGACAGCCACCTTGGGCTCGAACTCTCGTTGACGATCATCCCTCTCTTCCTTGCGCTCGGGATTTTCTTGTGGAGCACGAAGAACTTCATGAAACAGCGCGAGATGCCGGAGGGTGCGATGGAGATTTTCGTCGTCGGAAAGCAGTGGATGTGGCACCTCGAACACATGAACGGCATCCGCGAGAACCAGGAACTCCATGTGCCGGTCAACACGCCGGTGAAACTCACGATGATCTCGCAGGACGTGTTGCACGCGATGTATCTCCCTGAAATGCGGGCGCAGTACCACGTAGTCCCGGGCCGATACACCGACTTACACTTCACGGCGACGAAGACCGGTGTCTTCAAAATGCTCTGCGCGATGCACTGCG
>CAYYZP010000138.1:0-1554 GCA_964476165.1 uncultured Fimbriimonadaceae bacterium | reverse complement strand
ACCTGCTACTACTATCGCGGCGCGTACTATAAGGCGTTCTGGGCAGACCCACCCGCGTGTGCGGTGGGGGAACCGCGCAAGGGTTACACAGGCGAAAACGGCCTGCCGCTCATCATGCAAAACGTCCACCGGTACTTCTTCTACGCGGCGTCGCTCTTCTTGGTCGTCCTCTGGATCGACGTGTTTAGGAGTTTTTGGTTCCCGGTGGGGGAGATGCAAAGTTTTGCTCCTGCAGGCCTGGGACTGAAGCACGGCCAGCCCACGGAGTTCGGAATGGGACTGGGCACGCTCGTGCTCTTGCTCAACACGACGCTGCTTTCGCTCTATACTCTGTCCTGCCACTCGCTCCGTCACCTGATCGGTGGGCGTCACGACTGCCTTTCGCAGAACAAGGCATCGGCGGCCTGCTATTCATGCGTCTCGGGGCTCAACAAGAAGCACATGAACTTCGCTTGGACGAGCCTATTCGGCGTCATGTTTGCCGATCTTTATGTGCGGATGATCGCTAGCGGCGTTTGGTCCGATTGGAGGCTCTTCTGATGTCCGTCGACGCGGCAAAGTTCACTGGCGACATTCCTGCGAAATACGATCGTGGTCTCGGACCGGTGCTGTTCGTTCCGTATGCCGAAGATTTGGCGGCGCGAGTCTCGGCTGCAGGGGGGGGAACTGTTTTGGAACTCGCCGCAGGCACTGGGATTCTAGCAGAGCGATTGGCGAAGAGCCTGGGAAGCGGCGTCACCGTCATTGCGACTGACCTCAATGATGCGATGCTTGATATCGCAAGACGAAGGACAAGCGGACTCAACGTCAAGACGCAAGTGGTCGACGCGTGCCAGATACCATTTGGTGACGAAACGTTCGCCGCTATTGTGTGCCAGTTTGGCGTGATGTTTTTTCCCGATAAAATTGTTTCATTTAAAGAGGCGCGCAGAGTTTTGCAAGAGGGGGGTACCTACTTCTTCAACGTCTGGGAAACGAGGGAGCATAACGATTTCGCGCGCTGTGTGCGCGACGTTCTTAATGCGATGTTCAAAGGCAGTCCTCCAAAGTTCTACGACGTGCCGTTCGGATACGCCGACACCGACGTCGTCACGGGGCACTTGCGCGAGGCAGGTTTTGAGAAGATCAGGTTCGAGCGGGTGACCAAGGAGTGCTCAGGCGAATCCGCCGAGGCGTTTTGCGAGGGCCTGATCGAGGGCAACCCGGTCGTGGTTGAGATTCAGGCGCTGGGAGAGAACGCGATCGCGAACGCGAAGGCGGAGTTGATGCGGCGGTTCACCAGTGAGTACGGCGACAAACCGTTCATATCTAAGATGCAAGCGATCGTATACGAGGTGACAAAGTAATGGCCGATATCAAGGTGGTCGAGCACGACGTACTGGTCATCGGTGCGGGGGGGGCAGGGCTTCGGGCGGCGATCGAGGCGTCGGCTGCTGGAGTGACCGTTGGAGTAGTAAGCAAGTCGCTTCTCGGAAAGGCGCACACTGTCATGGCCGAGGGGGGGGCGGCGATGCACGCTTCGCTGGTGCCGAAGATGGCCGCGTTGCGGTTGAG
>CAYYZP010000137.1:0-3111 GCA_964476165.1 uncultured Fimbriimonadaceae bacterium | reverse complement strand
TAAGGCTGGCGGTCTTTCGCCGGTTCTACAACGAGCGGCGGCCACACTCGTCTCTTGGCTACCGCACCCCTGCGGAAGCAATGTCGCATAATGTGAAGGAGGACTACTCCTAACTTGTCTTCACGAATGGGGGCAGACCAGTCCTTTCCAGACCCCGTGACCTGTCGGACAGGCTTGGAGTCTATGGATATGTTTGATCATCTCAGGGCTGTCCGGGAAGACAGAAGATTAGGGAAGGGACAATTTGGATGTGTCTTTCTGAACCCCGAAGCAATTTCGGGACTGTAAGCAACCATGTCACACGTCACTGACCGCGTTGCCGGCGGGAGGGAGGGCTGTGTGATTTGAGACGCGTGGCACTTTTGTTTCGTAGAAACAGCAGTGTTTTCATGGCTTGGTATGCTTCGTACGGAGGCATCTGACACTCATTCATCAAACAAAGACGAAGGGGCTAAATTGATTTGCGGGGCACTTGTCAACTAATCGAGAGCTAAATTGAAAGCGGAATAGTCACCGGAGGCGCGACCTGCTTTGCACAATTGCAGCAGTTCATTAAGTTTCTCTTGGCTATACGGCGACAGTCTTCCTTCCACACCGCTTCTCACTATGTCCCAACGATCCTCGAACGGGAAGACGGAGCGAATAGACACGCGATTGTCGAAAGATGAAGCATTCCTTGGCCTGATCCACCCTCTTGGATCCATCCACGCACAATAGCTCGCCATACAGACGACTTGCAACTGTTGCCGCGTGAGAACAAAGAATCGGTCACGCCCTCCGTTGTTGATTGAGACAAGAACGTAGATGAGCGTCGGGAGATCGACGTCCAACAATCGCGTCCATTTCTGTTGGCCCGTGACTGGGTCGACCGAAATATCGATCCAGTGACTAGCTGAAAAACGCCACGAATCGCCAGCACTCGCTTTGACTTGGATCGGACAAGTTCGGCACTCTTGATCCGCTACGATCACGTCAAAGGCTGGGACGTTTCCAGCGAACGGCGTGGCGATTAGTCCGCGCTTTCCCAATTCGGCACAAGCCAAGAACTCGCCTACCTGCCCCGTAAGTTTGTTGTCTCGCCCGGTTGCCATTTCTTGTAGTATACGGCGGGTGGGCAATCGCGTATCGCCTGTGCGCTACCCATGGCACAAGCTTCAATTAGGCTCAAAACGAGGATTTTTGAAAAAAGTCGGGCGGAGGGGTAAAGATTGCGGGTAGATATGCCGAAAGAGAAAGCAGAGACGATAGGTCTAGACAGAAACAGGGCAAGCCGGAGGCGACTCCGAGCACGCAAAGCCACGGGGCTCACGAAGTCAGCCGGGTTGCCTGGATCAGGGACCGTTTCGTAAGAAGGTCTATCGTGAAAATCTCTACAGAACAACTGAAAAAAGTCGCCTCCTTAGGCGGCTCCGTCACTCCTGACTCCGCCCTCGTGGACGCGGCTGTCATCAAACTCACCGACAAGGCGCTGATCCAAAAGATCACCGAGCAGGTCGCCGACATGCCCGACCGCGACGCCATGGTCGCGGAACTCAAAGCCCGGATCGAGGCCGGGACTTACAACCCCTCTGGCGACGAGATCGCGGACTCCATGATCCGACGCGCGATCGCGGACAGAGTGAGGTGAGTAACGATTGACGAGTTGCGAGTTGCGAGTTACGAGTTACGAGTTACGAGTGATGAGACTCGGGACTCTAGACTCGGGGCTTTCTATCCCGCCAACGTCTCTTTAGAAAGCAACCCGCTGTGGACGACGCCGACGTACCAGGTGCCGAACTCTTCGACTGGGGATTCGTGCCAATCGTAGAGATAGCCGTCCACGAGCGTGGCTTTCAGGTCTTTGTGGAGGACCTGGTAGGTCGGGAGCCAGACTTCTTTGAGGACGCGGTAGCACTCTGAGGGCATCGGTGGCCGCATGGAGCGGTAGTCGTCCGTGACGTCGATGACCACGACTCGGGCCAGGTTGTAGTTCCAAAGGTTGGGGCCGGATTCCGACTTCCGTGTCATTCAGGAGAAGGGACGAGGAGGGCTTTGTTTTGGGCGCGGGGATTTGTCCACAATAGCGAGTACCGGCGCCCGAGTTCCGAGTCAAGAGTCAAGGGCCAATGGTAGTATTCGGCTCGCCTATCTCGGGACTCGTGAATTCCCTCTCAAATCTTTTTCGCCCCCACCGCGGCGGTCGCGGGGGTTGTTGCCGCGGCTGAGGGTGATGGTCGTGCGTTCCGGCTGGCTGAGGTCGGTGGCGTCCAAAAAGTTCTTTCGGTAAGTCATGAAGTCGGCGAGCGCCCATTCGTACTTTGCGGCCTCTTGAAGCGTCGTGATCGCCCCCACCTCGAGCGCCTCTTTGAGCAATGCGGGCAACGGATTGAGGTTTCCGGTGTTCACCTTTCTTTCCATCAAGTTGGCGAGCGCCGCTTCGCTCTTGAAGATGTCCTTGACCTGGCACGAGAGAATGCCCCCACCAAACTCGACGTTCACCATTTCTTCAGCGGGATAGTACATCGCCTTTGCGGTCTTGAGTTGGCAAATTTTGAACGCGTCGCTCACGCGGCCAGCGCGCTGGAAGACGGAGATGAGGCGCTTGTCGATGATGATGCGCTTGTTGGCGTCGGTGCCGGTGAACTCGATGCCCGTTGTTGGGTCGGCTACGACGATGACGCCCTCTGGCGTTACCCCCACCCCAAACTTCTCGAACTCAGTGGCGAAGTTTTCTGTGCTCTCCGTCTTCATCCTGAGAAGCACCTGGCCCAGGGAGCCGGAGCCCCCGCTCAGCGCAGCGAACTGGATGAATCCAACGGAGACGAAGCCGGTGTCATAGGTGTTGACGGAGTCGAAGCCGCCTTCGAGCATGGATACTGCACGGAAGATGCGGGCCTCGCTCTCGCTGATTTCAGCCTGGGCGAGCAGGTTCTTGAGGACTTCTGGGTCGAGCGAGGCCATCTTGCTACCTCCGCTCATCACGCCCTTTTCGGAGCGGAAGAAGGCGTACTTTTCCGAGACTTTGACCCCGTCCTCGTATTCGACGCTCGTGTCGTCGAAAGTGACCTTGTGGGTGAAGGGGACGAGCGGGGCGTAGAACGCAGGGGGGGGGCCGACGAGGAGCGAGAGGTC
>CAYYZP010000136.1:0-3454 GCA_964476165.1 uncultured Fimbriimonadaceae bacterium | reverse complement strand
GACGTAGTGGCGCGGGCGATGATCCCTGGGCCGCAGCAGTCGATCAAGTTGGCGGAAAAACTGGGGGTCGAGGCGAACGAGATCGGCGGGTTCATGAAGTTCGGGGTGGGGGACACGATCTCCGTCGGGCAGTTGATCGCTGAGACGAAGGGGGTTTTCAAGGGCTGGTTCAAGCAAGAGGTGTTCTCGGAGTTCACTGGGACGGTGGAGTCGATCTCGGAAGTGACGGGGCACGTTCTCGTGCGCGAACCTTCGTTGCCGGTCGAGATCACGGGCTACATCCAGGGCAGAGTAGCAGACGTGATGCCGCTGGAGGGCGTGGTGATCGAGACGCGGTGCGCTATGGTGCAGGGCATTTTTGGCGTTGGGGGGGAGCGGTCTGGCTCGATCCGAGTTGCGGTTGCTTCGCCTGACGAGGTTTTGGACGTATTGCACATCCAGTCTTCGGATCACGGGAAAATTTTAGTTGGCGGGCCGGGAGTGACCTACGACGCGCTTATTAAAGCGGGCGAGGTAGGGGTGGTCGGAGTTGTGGTGGGGGCGGTGCGAGACGTTGACCTGATCAAGTATCTGGGCTACGACATCGGTGTGGCGATCACGGGGCAGGAGGAGATTCCGCTGACTTTGATGGCGACTGAGGGGTTCGGGCAGTTGCGGATGGCTCAGCGGACTTTCGATCTTTTTAAGTCTTTGGAAGGGCGCGACGCGAGCATGAACGGCGCGACGCAGATTCGGGCGGGGGTCATTCGTCCGGAGGTCATTGTTCCTTTGTCTCTCGATGCAGGTGCTGATGTTGCTCAGGCGAAGATCGAGTCGCTGACGATCGGCACGCCGATCCGCGTGATCCGCGAGCCGTACTTTGGGCGCTTGGGTGAGGTGACGGCGATGCCCTCACAGCCTCAGACCGTGGACAGCGGGGCAAGAGTTCGGGTGTTGAAAGCGCGGCTCGAGGGGGGGGAGGAGGTCACCGTCCCCCGCGCAAACGTCGAGATTATTGCCGGGTAGGGGCGTCTAAAGGTGGTCGCCAAGTTGTTGGCTGAAATCGCTTTTGAATACTGACGGCACGTTGCGCTTGGTTATCGCTGGGTTATTTCGGAGTCGTGTTTTTTTGGCGAGCCGAGGACGCCTTGTTGGTCGCGGCGGCGACGGCGCAGGATGAGGGCTTCGCGAGCGAGATCCAGGTGGTATAGCGCGGTGGCGTTCTCTTCGCAACCGAGGTCTCGGCCCTGAAAATCGAGAAGTTTGTCGACGATCAGGTCGACGACGTCCTCGATGCGGCAGCCGTTGACTCCGACCTCCCCGGCGTGGCCGTGTTGAAACTTGATATTCACAAAGTCTGTGACGATTTGCGCTTCGCTTCCGTCGATGTGACGGAACTTCTCCATGTTTTCGCCCATTGGTCGCCTCTCCGGTTGATGTTACCGCCTAGAACTGCACGAGGAACGTCAGAATCTCGAACGGCTTGTATTCGAACTTGAATGCGTTCCTCTGTGCCTCGAGTTCGAGCAAGGGGTTTTCGTCCAAATCTGCGAGCCAGGCCCTTTTAACGTTGCGGCCGAACACGAATTGTGCGGAGCCGCGCGTGTTGTGGCACTCGTAGGCGCGCACGAGCAACCGGTTGGAGTCCTCTGCCTTCTTGACAGTCTCAATGACGACGCTGCGCGTGTCGGAGACGACGAACGGGCTTCCGTTTTTGCCAAGTGCCTTTTGCGGCTTGAGCATCGCAGTACGCGCCTTTGCATTAAGTGCATACGCCGCCGCGACGACGTCGGAGTGCTGCAACTGGTCGTAATGCGGCAAGAGGACGTAGGTGAACCGGTGCTTGCCCATGTCGCACGTTGGGTCGGGAGATTTTGGCGAGCGCAAGAGCGTGAGGCGCATGGTGTTGCCCTTGATGTCGTGCCCATATTTTCCATCGTTGAGGAGCGCGACGCCGTGCCCCCCCTCGCTGAGGTCCGCCCACTTTTGCGCGCATACCTCGAACTGCGCCATATCCCAAGACGTGTTGCTGTGGGTCGGTCTTTCGACGTGGCCGAACTGGATCTCGAACGTGGCGCGGTTTGAGTTGACGTTGACGGGGAACGCGACTTTGAGCATCTTGTTCTCCTCGTGCCAGTCGATCTCGGTGTCGAAGCGGACGCCTGGAGTCGGACCGAGGCTGATGCGCTGGGTGATCTTGCTCTTGCCGAATTTGCGGACGACCTCAACCGCAGCGCGCACGGGGCCGGTCTCGACGACTTCGATGCTCTCGCACTTGGTGAGTTCGGTCAGCGTCTCTAGGTTGTACGCCTCGACGTCCCACGCGTCCCAAAAGAGCGGGTGGTCGTCGAACAGCTGGAAGACGTTGGCGCACTTGCCCTTCTCGATGAACTCGACCGGGTCGTCGTCCTGCGTGGTGACGCTCGTGAGGTTTCCGTTGGCGTCGAACTTGACGGAGAAGTCCGTGTTCTCGAGCCGTTTTTGCGCGGCTTTGAGTCGAGTCTTGTTTGAGGGGGGGGTATCGGTGAGATCGCACACGGCGACCGCGCCGAGCGCGCTCTCGGGCGTGCGGAAGAGGAGTCTGCGCTCGCCGAACTCCTCGACGAGTTGGATCGGGGCGTGCTCACCGTTCGCTAGGATGCTCTGAGGCGGCCTTGCTTGCTTCCACTCGATCTCGGCCTGTGACGGGACGGTGGCGTTTTGGAAGACGGCGATCGGGTTGGACATCGCCGACGTGTCGATCCGTCCTGCGATCCGCTTGAGCGCGGCTGTGCAGAGATCGTTGCCCTCTTTGCTGACTTTTTCGTAGTCTCGTGAACTGTCCTCGTAGACCTCGCGGACGCTCGAGCCGGGGATGATGTCGTGGAACTGGTTGAGAAGCACGAGTTTCCAGGCTTCTTCCAGTCTTGCAGCCGGGTAGGACTTGAAAGTCGGATCGTCGCAGCACGCGAGCCACTCGGCGTCGCGCAGGAGGAACTCGCACTCGCGGTTGGACTTTTTGTTGGCGGCTTGGCTGGTGTAGGTGCCACGGTGGAGTTCGAAATAGAGTTCGCCCGACCAGGTCATGAGGTCGCGGCTTTCTTCGTAGGCCGCACGGAAGAAGTCGAGCGCAGTCTTTTTCTTTTCTACAGTTGGAAGACAGGGCGAGGTCCGTGCGCGGCGCAGACGTTCGAGGTGCCACTCGGTGGGGCCGCCCCCCCCGTCGCCGAAGCCGTAGAGCAGCAGAGACCTGTCGCACCGCGCGTGGTCTTTGAAGTTTTTGAGGCTTTCCAGAATCTGTTTCGGTTCGCCGCTCGCGATGTAAGTGTGGGCTGGTGGAAAGTGCGTCCAGACACGACTGCCGTCGATGCCTTGCCACCAGAAAGTGTCGTTGGGAATCTTGTTGTACTGGTTCCAACTCAGTTTTTGGGTGAGGAAGTATTTGATGTTGAACTTCGTGAGTATCTGTGGGAGCGCAGCGGAATAGCCGAAGACG
>CAYYZP010000135.1:0-4677 GCA_964476165.1 uncultured Fimbriimonadaceae bacterium | reverse complement strand
ATCACCCCGTCCTTCAGCGGCTTGACAGCCTGGATGTTGACGGGTGTCCTACCAAGCATCTCTGCGGCAGCGTTGCCAAAAGCGAGGACTTTTTTCGTCAGCGTACTGACCGCGACGACCGTCGGCTCTTCGAGCACGATGCCTTTTCCGCGGCGATAGACGACGACGTTCGAGGTGCCCAGGTCGATCGCGATCTCAGAGGCGATTCTCAATGGCTTGTCTTTTGCCCTTCGGCATACTCCCTTTCCCATGTGTCCGCGTCGAGCCTCTCCACGGTCGCTCCCAGCGAATTCAACCTGCCTTCAAGATCGTCATACCCGCGGTCGATGAAGTGAACGTTTTTAATGAGCGACTCGCCCTCCGCCGCCAACGCCGCAAGACAAAGCCCCGCGCCTGCTCGCAAGTCAGATGCCTGCACGACCGCCCCTGTCAAAGTCTCAACGCCTTCGATGGTCGTGGTCCTTCCTTCGACCCTGACCTTCGCGCCCATTCGGTTGAGTTCGGGCACGTGACCGATGCGGCTCTCGTAGATCGTCTCCTCGATTGCGCTGTTGCCGTTCGCCAAGGTAAGTACGGCGGCCATCGGCTGTTGCATGTCGGTCGGGAATCCGGGATAGGGCATCGTCTTGACTCTGATTCCGCTCAGTCTTGCACTTGACGACACGCGTACCCAGTCTGGCCCTTCTGATATCTCTGCTCCGGCCTCCTTCAGTTTTGTCACCGTTGCGGTCTGGTTTTCTGGGAGGATTCCAGTCACGGTCACGTCGCCCTTCGTAATGGCGCCTGCCATCAAATAAGTTCCAGCCTGCAATCGGTCGGCGGGGATCCGAAACTCCCCAGAACCAAGTTCTGCAACGCCCGTAACCGTGATCGTGCTAGTCCCCGCGCCTTCGATCCGCGCTCCAACGCAATTGAGGAACCCGGCCAGCGAAACGACCTCCGGCTCCATCGCAGCGTTGTGGATGACGGTCGTACCAGTGGCGAGCGTGGCCGTGGCCATGAGGTGCTGTGTCGCGCCCGCACTTGGGAAATCAAAATAGATTTCAGTCCCTTTGAGGCCGCCCGTCTCGGCGATGTATGTCCCGTTCAAGACTTCGACCTTTGCCCCAAGCAGTTCGAGCCCCTTGATGTGGAAATCAACTGGTCGCGCGCCGATTAGGCATCCGCCGGGCATCGGAAGGTGAGCCTTGCCCATTCTCGCGAGCAGTGGGCCGAGGAGATAAAACGACGTGCGGATCGGTCGGACGCGAGTCTCGTCCGGCTCGTGATAATGGAACCCCGAGCAGTCGATGACCACAGTCCCTTCGTGCCTTTCGACTTTCGCACCAAAGTCTTCGAGAAGCGCAAGTTTGATCCTGACGTCCGATATTTCCGGGACGTTGTGAAGAGTTACTGTGCCCTGGACAAGCGGAATCGACGACAAAACGGCAAGGGCCGCGTTCTTGCTTCCGGGTACCTCGATCGTCCCGCATAAGGGGTTTCCGCCTCGAATCCTGAATACATCCATAGTTTAATCCCTTCCGTGGGAGATGTCGTTAGAGGTCAAAAAGTCCCTTCCGACCCCTTAATGTTACCGGATCGATATCCCACATTAGTTTATTGCCCCCGAACGGTATAATCTGTATGTCGAGCAAACGACTGGACGCGCCAAGTGGTGCGTCCACTTCGTATGAACTAAGTAATGGACGTTGGGACAGTGCTGCGGGTACGCGCGATTTCGCCAGACCAATGGTCTGACTCTTTAATACGCCGTCCCATCCGGGAGCACCACAACGTCCGCATGAGTCCGCTTGCGGGCGTTTTTTGTTTGGGTGACGACCTTGACTAACTACGACGTCCTGCTCCTAAACGCGAACTACGAGCCGCTCAATGTGTGCAACATTCGGCGGGCCGTCACCTTGGTGCTGGTCGGAAAGGCCGAGGTCATTCAAGACTCGGAACTCGACGTGCGATCCAGCGAAGCCTGTTGGCAGGCGCCCTCTGTCGTGCGGATGCGATACCAGGTCCGTCGCCCAATGCCGCAACTGCGTCTGTCCCGGCATTCGATCTTAGCGCGCGACGCCCACACCTGCCAGTACTGCGGCTCGATGAAAGACCTGACGATAGATCACGTCCAACCGCGATGGATGGGAGGGAAGAACACGTGGGACAACCTCGTGACTTGCTGTCGCAAGTGCAACCTCAAGAAAGGTGAGAAGACTCCGACGCAGGCCAGGATGCATCTGCAGAAGATCCCCAAGCGGCCCCAATATGTGCCGTATCTTTCTTTGCAAAAGTACGTGCGCGCCGTACGGCGCGACGACTGGGCGCTGTTCCTGCCTGTGTTCGATGAGTTCATCGACCAGTACACCGCGCAGGGTTAAAGGATTCCCTTTGGTGGGAGCAGCACGATCTCTTGGTACTCGCCGCCGTTCTGTTGCTCTATCGCTTCGATTATTTTTGTCGCGACCTGGTCGGAAGTGAGCATGTCTTCTTTCGGGGGCGACCAGTCTTTGTCGTCCCATAAAGGGGTGTCGGTCGCGCCGACGATGAGCGCAATGACGCGGACGCCTTGGTCTTTGTAACTCATTGCCAGGCACTTCGAAAATGCGAGCGCGCCCGCCTTCGCAGAGCTATATGCCTCGGCACTCGCGAAAGTGTGCGTCGCTGCGATGCTGAGGACGTTGACGATCGTCCCCTTCTTCTGTTCGAGCATCATTGGCAGGAGCGTGTGAGCCATGCGCATCGTTCCATTGAGCATGACTTCCACTTGCTCGATGGACTTCTCGATCGGCATTTCGTGGAACTCGCCAAACTGCGCGCACCCCGCGTTGTTGACCAGCACGATTTCTCCCCCACCCGCTACATCGTGCATTTTTGCAATGGCCCTGGTTGACTTGGATATGTCGTATAAGTCGTATACGACATATCGCGCACCTCCATCTTTGCACTCTTGCGCGACCTTCTCTAATCGGTCTTGGTTCCGCGCGATCAAAAAAAGCGAGTGGCCGTGTTTCGCCGCAAGCAACGCGGTCGCGCGACCGATACCGCTGCTCGCACCAGTAATGACGATTCTATAGGTCGCCACGGAAGACCTCGAACCAACTCCTCTCGGTCTCTCGCAACAGAACTCTTTCCAGCATCGCAGGAATCTTCCCGTCCAACTGCCGGAAAATCTCGCGCGCCACGATCTCGCTCGTCGGATTCTTGCCAGCAAGTTCCGGAACGTCGGAATTGAGGTGCTTATGGTCGTATCGTGAGAGAACCCGCGCATCGACAGCCTCGTCCACCGCGCCGATGTCGACCGACAATCCAGATTCTGGATCTTGCTCGCCGCTGAACGTCACTTCCAAAACGTAGTTGTGCCCGTGGCCCGTCGGGTTGTTGCACTTTCCGAACAGCCTTTGGTTCTCCTCGTCGCTCATCGAAGCCTGGTGCAGCCTGTGCGAGGCGCAAAACTCGTAGACCCTGGTCAGCATCACTTTTCCATCCTTCTTTGCCCATTCGCCCCAGAATAGCGGCGTCTCTTCTAGTTTCAATTGTACAAGCCTCGCGCCGGGAATATGATCCTCAATGAGTCCCGCGATGAAAGGCAAAAGGTTTTCGAGGCATGGAGTTTGGACCATGAACGCAGGGACCTCGTCGTTGATGCTCTTTTGCGCGAACACGCTGACGACTCGCTGTTTGAGCATGTCGTCGATCTGCTTGATGTTGACCACCATGCCCGTATTTTCGTCCAATGTGCCATCGACGGAAACGGAAAGCACGAAATTGTGTCCGTGGTTGAATGGCGAGGCCCACTCGCCGTAGAGTCTCTCGTTTTGCTCTTCGGAATGAGACGACTTCCAAAAGCGGTGGCCGCTGCTGAACGTAACTTTTCTCGTGAGCAACATTTTTATCTCTCTCGGCGGTGGGGGATCGCAAGGCTCGCCGGCATCGCCGTTCCTTTGCCGACGATGAAGAGCACCGCCAGCGCCAACAGGTACGGCAGCGCTTGCAACAACTCCCCTGGAAGGGCGATTTGTTTCGCTTGGAGCGTGTACTGCAACTGCTCCGAGTATCCCACAAGCAGCGTCGCGGCGATCACCCACACCGGTCGCCATCGGCCAAAAGTCACCATCGCGATGGCCACGAACCCGCGGCCTGCCGTCATTCCAGGAGCGAACGATCCCGTTACCCCCACCGCAAGGTACGCGCCGCCCATTCCTGCGAGCAGCGACGACGCGACCACCGCCCAGAGCCTCACTTTGATCGCAGAAAACCCCGCCGATTCGACGGCCTGCGGGTTTTCTCCGGTTGCGCGCAAAACCAGTCCTCGCTTTGTCTTCATAAGCATCCATGCGGTGTAGAAAGTGGCGACGATCAGTAGGAAAAGGATGAAATCGGTCTCACCAAACCACCTCTCCAGGGGGGGGAGGCTGATGAGGCTCCCCGTCTGCCCGTACCTCGCCCGGTAAAGCGTGTCGGTCAGCCCCATTGCGAGCAGGTTGATCGCCGTGCCGACGACGATCTGGTCCGCTGCGAGCCACAAAGTGAACACGCTCTGCAAAAGCCCGAGAACGAGCGCGGCGGCTACCCCCACCGCGAGACCAAGGGCCGGCGATCCGGTCACCTGCGTCGCACCCGCCGCAGAATACGCCGCCGTCAACATCTGGCCCTCGAGCCCGATATTGATCACGCCCGCGCGCTGCCCGATGC
>CAYYZP010000134.1:0-2977 GCA_964476165.1 uncultured Fimbriimonadaceae bacterium | reverse complement strand
ACCGGCACGAACTCCATCTCGCCTGTATCGGCGTGCCAGAGTTCCGGCGACCCAACCGCACGGAAACTGCACTCGACCTCGGTCGGCCGGTACTGCTGGTTGGAAACAAAGTACACATGTGCCTCGTCGATCTCCCGATGGATGTACGCCAGTTTCGACCCGCCACCTAGGCTCGTGTAGGAAAAGTCTGGCCCCACAGTAAATACCTCTTTAAGCGTTTTCCCCCAGACGATCCGCCCCTTCCCTACCACTCTCTCTTTCGACTTTTGACTTTCGACTCCACCCCACAATTCATCGGCGATCTTTGCAAGTTTAGCGTCGCAACTTGGATAGTTTACAAGACTAGGAGACTGCGTCGGTTTCGGCCCGACCACTGTCGCTCCTGCCTTCACCAACTCCAAAATCTTGCTCGCCATCTCTGGCGTCATGGTCTTGGAATCCGGCAATACGAGCACCCTATAAGACATCCCATCGGGCAAAACCAGACGACTATTTTTCACGCGCAGCCGCTCCATCACCACCGATGCGTCGCACCCGTCGTAGTCATAACCCGCGGGCAAAAGCGGCTTGAGGTTGGGGCGATAAGGCAGATCCGCAGGCGCGCCTTCGCCATAGAAATACAGCGCGTCGGCGACGAACTTCCCGCGTTGCAGAAGGTACTGGCATCGGGCGACGTACTTCATCCAAGACGCGGCTTCGATCCACCAGGTCTGCGTGCGCTCGAGGTGCGTGCCCCAAGGCCCCATCGTCATGCCCGGAAACTTGTCCATCCACGGCTGGTGCGCGTACCGGTGGAAGATGTAGCGATTGATCCCATTGCAGAAGATCAGGTCTCCCAGCGCCTTGGCGGTGTACGGTTCTTCCAACCATTTTCCTCGCCCTTCATCGGCCGTGAAAGATTCGGCGCCTATCACGGGAAGACCGTAGACGTGGCCCGTGCTCGATGCGACCTTCGTGGTCTCGATAGCACCCCCCCCTATCCAGAACTCGCCCATCGGGATGTCTGATTTTCCGCCCGCCTGGATGTTGTCAAACCCTCCGTTGCCATACGGCTCTGTCGAAAACTGCAGTCCCGCCTTGTGGCACAGTTCGCCAAAGTATGCGTAGTAGTTGTCGGCGTATAGGTCCGCGATCGTGCGCCGCCAGTCCCACAGAAACCTCTCCGTCTTCTCGGCGTCCCCCACCATGCGGCCAGTGACCGTTGGAAGAAAGGGCATGGGATCATAGCCACGCCGCTTAATGAACTCCGCGCGCATCTTCGGCGTCCAGTTCTGACTTCCCACTTCGTAACTGTCCACTAGGGCGTTGTTCAACACCTTGCCCGCGAGCGGCCCGGCGTCTTTGATCACCGTCGCCATCGTGCCAGCCCAAAAGGCGTCCAGCGCCTCGCGGCTGAGTTTGTCGACCTCCAGGCCGTCGCCCTCGAGCGGGGCGGGGTGGTTGTCCTTGCCCGTCGGCACGTGCCCCATTCGCAGGATCGTCCAGTCTCCGCTTGGAACATCCCAAATCAGCCTTCCCTCATGATCCAGTTTGTCCGTCAAAACGACTAAATCTTTGAGCGGTTCGCCTGTTAAATTCGGATCAGGTTGCAGCCCGTCTTGCCTCACCACACCGGTGCGACCAAGAAAATTTGCAGAAGGCTCAGGTTTCGTCTGCGCACGGAACGCGAACACCGCTATGTCTTTATAGTACGGGACCTTGGTATAAACCTGCGGTGCCTTGGGTGGGGGTAAGATTTCATAAAACCGAATCGGCCCGCTCACGTTCCTTTCGGACCATGCGATCACTTGCATCGCGTTTTCAGGCGTCACCCACGGCCCACCGCTGCTCGACCAGCCCGCGCAGTTGTGGATGCACAGTTCGATGCCCACTCGCGCCGCCTCTTTGATCGCGTGCGTCGTCATCTCGCGCCACAGCGGGCCCATGTAATCGACCGGCCCCTTTGGAATCCCTTGCGCCACAGTGAACATTTGCGCACCGCCAATCCCCACCTGCGCCATCGCCTCGAGGTCCGCAGTGATCCCCTCCTTGGTCACGTTGCCGTCCATCCAGTGCCACCACGTGTGCGGTCTCGCGCTGGGTGGGGGGTTGCGAAATCCCTCTGCAAGCCAGTCTTTCTCCACGTTGTCATTTGGACTAGAGAGTGCAAACACTGCAAGCGCAAGGAGCATAGGCCGAGTTTAGCGCAGTCTTCCGGAGCCCCCTTCCCCTTGCCCGGATGATCGTGCCGGGGAGGGGGAAGGGGGTTGGGGGATGGAGGTGTCCGGAGCCCCCTTTCCGCAATCGTCATCCTGAGCCCCGTCGAAGGAGCCGATTGCGGAAAGCGGACTGTCGAGTGGTACAATCTCCACACCGCCGACGCGGAACCACTTACAGGAGGCTAGACGAATATGAGAACCAACACCACCCCCTTTGCATCGTCGCTTGGCTCGTCGGTTACTTTCTCAGAATAAGTTCCTGGAGCCACATGACCGGCCCATAAGGAACCTCTGATTGAAAAAGAAAATCTCAAACAAACTCTCGGCGAGGCTCGCTCACTTGAGCGCAGACCAAATCGAACAACTCACCACACGCGCCAAGGCCATGCAAAGGCGCGCAGCGACATCAAACACGTCTCTCGACACGTGGATCGAGCGCGTACTCATGAAAGACGAACGGTCTTTGGCAAGATCGGATAAACGTCTCGCTGGCCTCATCGTTGCAGTAACGAGCCAGAGCGCAATTGCCGAAACAACCGAAGGAATCCGCATTGTAAGACTTGGCGGTCAGCAGGTCGTCGTCGGTGATGAAGTGACGATCGCAGTTACTTCTGAAACAGAGGCCGCGGTGCTGGAAATTGCACCGCGCCGCACCAAACTCTCCCGCCTCGAGGTGGGGGGAACCGGCCGCGAACAAGTTATCGTCGCAAACGTCGACCTCGTGGTCATCGTCGTGTCGGTGGTCGCGCCTCCTTTACACCCGCGCCTCATCGACCGCT
>CAYYZP010000133.1:0-5129 GCA_964476165.1 uncultured Fimbriimonadaceae bacterium | reverse complement strand
CCATATCGTGGTCATCGGATACGGTGCGGCGGGGGGCGCGGCCTCGGCGACGATGCAGGACAACGGATATAGTGTCACGGTGCTCGACATCGACCCCATCTATGTGCGTATGGCGGAGGACAAGGGCATGGACGCGATCCGTGGCGATGGAACACAGATTGGAATTCTGGAACACACCAACATCGAAGCGGCGAAGGCCGTCATCGTCGCGGTGCCCGACGCGGCGGTGGCCCGCGCCATCGTCAGCCAGTGCAAGCACATCGCGCCGGACGTGCTCGTGTTCGCTAGGGCGCGGTATCACGTGACCGCCGACGAACTGCTCGTGGTGGGGGCGGACGTGGTCGTCGACGAAGAACAGTCGGTGGGGGAACTCCTCGGCCAGCGCGTGCTCGAGCACTTGACTGTGTCCGAAGACTTGGACGCCCACACTATAGAACAGTCTTGATGCGCTCGTCGAACGCGGTCGGGATGTGCAGTTCGCGATACTTCTCGATAGCGAACCGGTCGGTCATTCCCGCGACGTAATCGATTGCGCCTTGCGCTCCACTGAATCCTGCGGGCAAATTGCCGGGAACGAGAAAGTGCGCGAACAACGATTTGACGATGTGCTTCGCTTTTTCGATGTCCGGATACCGGCGCGGATATTCGAGGTACACGTTTTCGTAGAGCCACTCTTTGAGGTCGTTCATGAAATCGAGCATCGAGGGCGAAAGCACAATCGCGGGCTTGTCGAGGCTGTTTTCGATCACGTCCTCGACCATCGCGCCGATCCTCTTGGCGTGGCTCCCCCCCCAACGGGAGAAGACCTCGGGAACCGAAGACACGATTCCGCTTCTCACTGCGTCGTCCAGGTCGTGGTTGAGATAGGCGATGCGGTCTGAGATCCGAACGACTGCTGCCTCCAAAGTACTGGTCGGCTCGCCGTCGAACGTGGTCAAGTCTTTGCGGCCCTTGCTGTGCCCGCCGATCCCCTCCCGCACCTCATGCGTCAAGTTGATGTCGTCGATCACATCGACGATCCGCAAAGACTGTTCGTAGTGGCGGAAGCGGTGGGGGACGCCTTCGAGCCGCATTTCGCTGAGCGCCTCATCGAGCGCCTGTTCGCCGATGTGTCCGAACGGCGTGTGTCCGACATCGTGGCCAAGCGCGATCGCTTCTGCCAAGTCTTCGTTCAATCGCAACGCCCGGCAAATCGTGCGAGAAATCTGCGCTACTTCGAGCGTGTGCGTCAGTCGTGTCCGGTAGTGGTCGCCGACCGGGTCGATGAACACTTGCGTCTTGTGCTTGAGACGTCGGAACGGTTTCGAGTGCAGGATGCGGTCTCGGTCGCGCTGGAAGCACGTCCGCACGGAATCGGGCGCTTCGTCTCGTCGCCGCCCGCGCGAATCGCCGCTCATGCACGCGAACCGCCCCAGGAACTGCCTCTCACTCGCCTCGATCGCTTCTCTAATCTTGCTGGACACACTAAACGGACGTGACTCTGGTGACAAGGGGAGCCCCATGCCCAAGATATTGGCTTCAATCACCGACCATAATAGGGACTGGTCACGGAGCGGTGTCCGAGTGGTCGAAGGAGCACGATTGGAAATCGTGTATAGGGCAACCTATCGTGGGTTCGAATCCCACCCGCTCCGCCATTTCATTTTCCTGCCCCCCCCTCCTCGGCTCCTTCGACTGACTCAGGATGACGAGGAGGGGGGGGCAGGTTTCGATTTTAATAGATTGACCGCTGTCTAAATGGGAAATTTGTCACTTCAATAAACGGGAATAAACGGGAAAATTCCCGTTTATTTCACTTATTACGCCCTTTTTCACTTTGTCTCGCTCTTTTTCTTGTTCAGGGCACTTGTTTGCCGATGCGTCGTCTTGTTATTACTCATTATTATGACGACATTGTGCGATCAGCCGTTGCAGTGACCAATTTTTACTCTTGACATCAAGTCAAGATTGGAACACAAGACGCTATCGCGTCTGTGCTTCTTCCTGCTTTTTGCGGTGTTCGCGGAGGAACGCCGGAATGTCGATGTCCGACTCCTCATAGATCTCCTCGACGGTCGGCGCCTGGAGGCGCGGCGTGGTCGGTCTCTCCTGCTCCCAGATGTCTCTCGGCGAAACCCGAGTGCCATAGGAAGGCTGGGGCTGTCCGAACTGGCTCGCGATCGGCTGTGGAGTGACAAATCCGCTCGATACCCCTGACGTTCGCAGCACTGGCTGGCGGACGTCCTTGCCACCGAACCCGGTCGCCAAGACGGTGATTCGAACTTCGTCTTTGAGTTCGCTCTCGATGACTGTGCCGAAGTAGATGTTGGCGTCCTCGGCGTTGCACAGGCTGTGGATATAGTCCATTGCCTCGCTGACTTCCGTCAGTGTGAGGTCGCTACCGCTGGTGATGTTGACGAGTAGGCCCTTCGCGCCGTTGATAGTCTGTTCGAGCAAACGGCTCTGCGTCGCGCTCTGAGCGGCTTGGATGGCCCTGTGCTCGCCGACGCCATGGCCGATGCCCATCAGCGCCGGTCCTGCGCCCAGCATGACCGCCTTTACATCTGCGAAGTCCACGTTGATCTGACCAGGGATCGTGATGATGTCACTGATGCCCTGCACGCCTTGGCGCAGAATGTCGTCGGCAACTCGGAAGGCATCGGTGAGAGTGGTCCTGCGCTCGACGACCTCTTTGAGTTTGTCATTGGGGATAGTGATCAGGGTGTCGAGACGACCCATGAGAGACGCGACTCCGCTCTCGGCGAGGGTCTTTCGCCGCTTGCCTTCGAACTCAAACGGCCGGGTCACGATGCCGACGGCGAGGGCTCCGACGTCCTTTGAGACCTCTGCGATCACGGGAGCAGCGCCGGTGCCAGTGCCGCCACCCATGCCTGCCGTCAGAAAAACCATGTCGGCGCCTTCTATGGCCTTGCGGACCTCCTTCTTGCTCTCCTCGGCTGCGGCCTTGCCGGTCTCGGGATCGCCACCCGCGCCGAGGCCCCGGGTCAATTCAGCGCCCAGTTGCAGTTTTTTGTCCGCGAGCGATCGATCCAACGCCTGGACGTCGGTGTTCATTGCGATGAACTCGACCCCGCGGATGCCCGCTTCGATCATTCGGTCGACTGCGTTAGATCCGCCACCGCCCACGCCGATGACCTTGATGAGTGCGCCTTTAGTTTCCATTTCTTGTTAGTCCTTTCAATCGGTTCATGTAATGTCTAAGATTTCGCGCTAAAGATAGACGTTAGCGAACGAATCCGGTCTCTCCAATCTGTGACTCCTGCGATCGGTGCCAGTTCTTCATCCTGGTCCTCAAGCGCATAGAGCGCTAGTCCGACGGCGGCCGACATCTCTGGCACCGCCGACCTCCGCGAGTTCGTACCTACAAGCCTCGGTTGTCCTTGCCGGATGATCGGGGCTGCGAAAACTCTTTTCAGCAATGCGTCCAAACCTGGAAGGTGGCTACCGCCACCTGTGATGAGAATCGTCTGAACTCCCCCTAGGTCGTATCCGCCTGCCGTGAGCGCATTTTTGAGTATGGTGACCGTCTCTTTGACCCTGCTCTCGATGATCTCCGATAGTACCTTGCGCGGGAACGGCCTTGGTTGGTCGCCGTCGATCTGCCGAACGTGGACGACTTCGCTTTCTCCGACCTGTTCTGGGTCGGTGTGACCGCTTGCCGTCTTGAGCGCTTCGGCGTCCTCGAGTGTGACCTTGATGAGTTCCGCAATATCCTTGGTGACGTGTTGCGCGCCGACATCGACTGAAGCGATCCTGACACAACTTCCGTGGGCGAAAACAACGCCGTCGGTGGTGCCGTGTCCAAAATCAATGACGAGGCACTCGGCCTCGGCCTCTTCTGGCCTCACGAGCCCAATGCCACTTGCAAGCGGTAGTGGAACAAGTTCGCTCAATGATACGCCTGCTACGGCTGCGATGTCGGCGAGCCTGTTCGCTTCTATGGTGCTGACAGAGACGATGTGTGTGACGACTTCGAGACGTGTCGCACACTTGCCGATCGGGCTGAGCCCGACCGACCTGCCGTCGAGTCGGTATTCGCACGGGTACGTCTGCAACAAACGATAGCCGTCTTGGAATTTGAACTGTCGGCTGTGCTCGTTGGCGTGAAGCAAATCTTCTTGGAGCACTGGCTTGCCCGCTGGGTAGATCATGCGGAGTCCGCGCGACTGTTCGCTGTTGAGCGCCAATCCCGAAACGCCAAAAACAACCCCACCTGTCGGCGCACCGGCGTGTTCTTCGACCTTTTTAAGTGCGATCTTGACGCACTCGGTCACTTGGGAGGCCTCCTTGATCCTTCCTCTGTGGATACCTCTCGTCGCTACGGCTGCCGCCGAGATGACGCGGAGGCCCTCGTCCTCCTTGATGGCTGCAAGGCAGGTCGTTTTTGACGACCCGATGTCGATCACGAAAACCGTCTTACTCATCATTCGTACTCGGAGCCTTTTATGAGGCTCTAACTTTTATCCGGTCGACCCTTCGACCGCGAGTCTTGCCAACGGACAATGGCGTATCTCCTGATCATGCTGAGGTTCGTAAATATCCTCCAGCCCATGACAAGAGACGCGGCCAACAACAGATTGATTCCAACGCTATCTCCAAGATAGGAGAGCAAACCTGCAATTAGCACGTTGCTCACGAAGCCCGTGAGAAACACGTCGTTCTGAAACTTACCCTCTAACGCGGCCCTCCATCCGCCAAAAACTGAATCAAAGCCAGCAATCACTGAAATTCCTATATAGGTGCCGACGTAGCCCGAAAAGGGGAACCCGAACCTGATGCCTAGGAGGATCCCGATGAGAATAGCGACGAAGGGAATGAGAAACACTTATTGGGTTCCCTTTTCCGGCAATTTGGCGAACTTGGTGCCCATCGCGCCTGAAAACGCGCTGAGGCGGTGCTGCTCGACAATGGTCACCGCGACCATGTTGGGATCGCTCGTCCGAATCTCTTCAAGCGGCCCGCCCGGCATGTTGATCGCCCCTAAGAGCGTCTGTGGGTCGCCGATGACTTCGATCCGGATCGGTGGCGCGATCCTCACGCCGTCGATGAGGATGGTGGAGCCAACGCACCGAAAATTAGTTCGTGGCCCGACGCGCCTACCGTTAACGGAGATCGCTTCCGCGCCGGCG
>CAYYZP010000132.1:0-4624 GCA_964476165.1 uncultured Fimbriimonadaceae bacterium | reverse complement strand
TGCCCGCTCCGCTCGGCCCTACGAGCGCGACCAACTGCCCCGGCTCCGCGACAAACGAAATGTCGCTCAACGTCTCCCCCCCCTGCTCGTAAGAAAACGCCACGCCACGAAACTCGACCCGACCCTCAGACTGCAACATCGGTTTCGCGTCCTTCTTCTCCTTGATGTCGATTGGCAAATCGGTATATTCGAAAATCCTTTCGAAAAGCGCGAACGACGACATGATTTCCACCTGTGCATTGAGCAGGCCCGTCATCGGAAAGAACATCCGTATCTGCAATCCCGTGAACGCGACGAGTTTGCCAAGTGTGAGCGACGTGTCCCCTTGCGAAATCATCAACCACCCAGCAAGCCAATACACCAGCGCAGGCGCGAGTTGCGTAATCAGACGGATGAGCCCGAAAAACATATATTGGACGACGGTGGACTTGATCTGCCAACCCGCCAACTTCTCGTTCTCCACATCAAACTTGCTCGCAAGGACATCGAGCCGCCCGGTGGTCTTGGTCAACAGCATTCCGCTCACCGAAAGCGTCTCCTGCATCATCGAATTGAGTTCAGCTGTCTGTTCCTGCGTCCCCTGCCGAACGTTGCGCGCGAAGTTGCCAAACCAGTTTCCAAAGACCGCGAAAAACGGCACGAGTCCGACAGAAAGCAGCGTCAGTCTCCAATCGACGATGAGCATCGCGATCAACGTCGAGACCGCGATTCCCAAGTTGCTCAACTGGTCCGTGATCGTGTTGCTGACGACTGTCTGTACGCCTTGCACGTCGTTGATCAGCCGCGTCTGTATCTCTCCCGTGCGTGTCGATGTGAAAAACCGCAGCGACATACGTTGCAGATTGGTGAACAACTGTTTGCGCAAGTCGCACATGATTCGCTGACCGACCACGCAACTCCAATATCCATAAAGCAAAGTGAACGCGGCTCCCGCCGCCACCGCGACGACTGTGAACAACGAGAACTTCGCAATGACCGCAAGATCCTTGTTGCCGATGCCCACATCGATGATGTGCTGGATTAAGAACGGTGGAAAGAGACCGAGCAAAACGCCGATCAGCACCGCGACCAGCGTCACCCCCACCATCCGACGGTGCGGCGAAAAAAGCGCGACGATCCTTTTCAAGATCGCGCGGTCCAGTTCCTTTCGGTCCTTCTTGCCGTTCGCCGATTGTTCGAGAGCCATGGTACGAAGTGGCAAGGGTACCTCTATGCCTCAGCAGTACAGAGGAGGAGCGACGACACTGCTGAGGCTTCACATTTCCAGGAAATATCAGTTCGTGTCACGGACGAACCCAAGGAGTCGTTCGATTTGACGAGTCCATCGCGCCAGTTCTGGTAGATTTGAATCGCGATGATAGTACGCACAATACTCATATGTTCATTTGCATTGCTCATCGGTTGTTCTCATGGAAACGTCCCTGCATCCCGCGATGAGGTTAAGCTCCTAGACGAAGAGGAGCAAATAGCAAAGTCCTTCGAACTCTACCCAGAGTTTGTTAAATTGGCGAAAAGCGGAAAGTCAATCAAATTGTCCGAGGGCCACCCTCACCCGATGTGGGAGGGCGACTTGCTGAAAAAGCAGAAAGAGGCAAAGACGACAGTGATTCTTAGAGGTTTTCACTTTTACGCTGAGCCCCTCACGATGAGTCCACAACAAGCCAACCGACTGAAAGAACTCTTTGTGGCAATTGACAACCTTCAGACTTTTCTGGGGTTCAAAGCATGTGGCGGGTTTCACCCCGACTTTTGCGCAGTCTTTGGTGAAGGCGCCAACCAAGTAGTTGTTCAGTTCTGCTTCGGTTGCGGAGAAGTGAAAGGGTTTGCTGGCGAGATGAGACTATATTGCGAAATGACCGAAAGGGGAGATGAGATTTTTGAGTCGTTTCTATCTGCATTTCATAAATACCGCCCCGAGCCAAGTAAAGAATAGCGAGAGTGTTGTCTTGCGCTATTCTCTTCTCCTCTGCATACCAGCCAAGACCCTAAACCCTAAACCCATTCCCCGCCAACATCAACACCCCTTTTCCGGCGGCACTACTTGACAGACACCAGATATAACTGACCAATGCCAACCCTCCCGAGCATAGAAAGGATGTTCCAGGCCATGGAGGAGAAGGACACTGCCTACGCGGGCGTGTTCTTCATCGCCGTCAAGACCACAAAGATCTTTTGCCGCCCCGGCTGCCCCGCGCGCGCGCCAAAGAAAGTGAACATCGAGTTCTTCGCAACTGCCCGCGAAGCGATCGACGCCGGATACCGCCCGTGCAAAAGGTGCAAGCCGCTCGAAAACCCACACGCCACTCCCGAGTGGGTGACGAGCGCAATGGGACTCATCGAAGAAAGACCCGGAGAAAGAATTCTAGAATCTGATCTTGAGAAAGCGGGAATCTCCAGCGAAAGGCTCCGCAGATGGTTCAAGCAAAACCACAACATGACTTTCCAAGCCTATCAGCGCGGTCTGCGTCTCGGACAAGCGATGTCTGCGATCAAGAACGGCGACTCGGTCCAGGAAAGCGCGCTCTTCAACGGATGGGAGTCGACGAGCGGATTTCGTGAGGCGTTCCACAAAGCCTTCGGAACTTCGCCACAAAACACAAACGGCCCACTCTTCAAAATCGGCCGGATCGAAACACCGCTCGGCGCGCTTATGGCGATCGCCGACGACGAAAAACTGTATCTTCTCGAGTTTGTCGATCGGCGCATGTTGCCCACGCAAATCAAAGTGCTACAAAAACATTACTATTGCTCGCTCGCCCCCGGAGACAATCAAATAATCAAGAGGACAAAAGAACAACTCCATGAGTATTTCAAAGGAACACGAACTGAATTCGGCGTCCCCCTCGACAACAAAGGCACAGCGTTCCAACAAAGTGTCTGGGAACGACTGAAAAAAATCCCCTACGGCGAAACCATGGCCTATGGAGAAATGGCGACAGACCTTGGGTGCCCAGACGGCCAGCGTGCGGTTGGCAAGGCCAATGGCGACAACCGGATCGCCATTATTGTCCCCTGCCACCGAGTCGTGAGGGCAGACGGCACCCTCTGCGGCTACGGCGGCGGTCTATGGCGAAAACGAAGGCTCCTTGAACTCGAACAAGGTTCCCCCAGCCTCTTCGAAGCCTGAGCCGATTCCTGCCATTGAGCCTAACAGAATGGCTAAAACGTCCAAACTGTACGTACTGAACAGCAAGCTTGGACGGTGGACGCCAACCCTGCTGAATGACACCGAACCTGGAAACCGATTACTTTGCACAACCACGATCACGAACACGCGCCTGCCAACGGACTTCCCTACGGCTGGTTTACACTTTCTACGATTGGACAGTTGGCCTTAGCGCTAGGTGCCTTCTATTTGATCAGCCCCACGGCTTTTTGGGGCGAGTTTTCCCAGCCAAAGAACATCGTTCTCGCCACGTTTCTCTTCGGTGTGCCCTTAAGCCTGTTTGAATATCTTTACCACCGATATCTCTTGCACTCGAGCGTGCTCCCGTTCTTAGGATCGATGCACAAGGCTCACAGCCACCACCACGGACTGACAAACGTAAAAGCACCGATCACGCCGAACGAGCCCGCGAAAATGGTCCCGGTCGATAGCAAATATCCGATCGACCACGAGCACCAAGAAGAATCGATGATGTTTCCGTATTACGCGCTCACGATCTTTTACGGCGTCTTCATTATTCTGCTTGCACTTCCGGCGGCGTTCATCTTCCGTGGCGCGCCTGTGTTTGTCCCAGTGATCTTCACCGCGACGCTCTGCTACAGCTTTTACGAGATCTGGCACGCGATCACGCACTTGCCCTTCGACAAATACTGGAAACCAGCAATGGAGAGTCGGGTGATCGGCAAGGCGACGAGGCACGCTTATGGGTTCCACCTCATGCACCACTGGCGACCAGTGAGCAACCTCGCGGTCGTCGGTTTTTGGGGATGGGCCGTGTGGGACCACGTTTTTGGAACGCACAGACGCCCCGAGAACATGCCGCTCCAAGGCGCAGAGGTCACGTTCCAGGACGCTGAACTCCGGCGACCCAGGTTTCCGATCTCGCAACTCGACAAGGTGGGCACATCATTCTTCAAGTGGTCTCGAAAGGTCGAGTCCGCTCTCGCCCGTTTCTTCATGCGCCGCAAAACGCAGTAGCCTCGGGAAGGTGAGGAGTTCGGCTCTCATAAGTCATATACGTCGTATATGTCGTAGATGTCTTATTGGCCAGGTGCACCCGGCACCGCGCACCTCGCAACCAATCCCACGTAAAATGCCACCATGACCAAACACACGATCCTCATCGCCCTTGCCGTCCTCGCAATATCAGCAAACGCTCAAGACTGGGCGAATCAAAAGGTCGACGCCTCGCCCCGACACCTTGAATGGGTCGAACTCAAGCACGGCCCGCGGACAGTCAAAGCGTTTGTCGCTTACCCAGAGATCAAGACCAAGGCGCCCGTCGTCGTGATGATCCATGAGATCTTCGGAATGAGCGACTGGGCGATGCTCATGGCCGACCAACTCGCTGAGGCTGGGTACATCGTTGTCGCGCCGGACTTCCTTTCGGGAATGGGTCCGGGTGGGGGCGGCACGAGCAGCATGGAGCCAGGAAACGTGCGCTCCGCGATGTCAGCG
>CAYYZP010000131.1:0-3099 GCA_964476165.1 uncultured Fimbriimonadaceae bacterium | reverse complement strand
ATGCTCTTTTGCGGTTCTGTGGATCGCGCTCTATTTGGTCGCTGGTGTGACGATTCTCGATACAGCCCGTGCCAAGATAGCGTTTTTTGCAGAGGGTGGTCTGCCCTTGCAGACGAAGTTTGCGTGGGTGGGGGGGGCGCTGGGCGGGTTCCTACTTGTTTGCGGTCTGTCAATGGTTTGTGTCTTGGGCGCTGTTAAGTCGAAGCCGCTCATAATGTACGCGCTTTGGGTACTTGCGATCGTTCTTGTGGCTTTCGTGCAGTTCTCTGGGTCGCTGAACCACAACTACAGCCGTTATCTCTATGTGATCGTGCCTCTGGCGGCGATGGGCGCGGCGCAGTTGCTGCCGCTTGCGTCTGGTCGGTGGCCCAAGTACAGGGCGGTCGTCTCGCTGGTGCTTGTACTTTTCGTTTTGCCTTCGTTGTCGATCATGGTTGCAACGCGCTATCGAGCGCTCGTCAAGACCCGCGCTGCGCTTGCCCCCACCGCTGAATGGTGCATGTCTCATCTTCCTCCTGGTTCGCGGTTGCTCGTCCACGACGCCGGGTACATCGCGTATTCGACAGACTTCCGATTGATCGACATGGTGGGGCTCAAACGGCCAGCGAGCACTGCGCTGCACCGGACTTTGACACAGCCTTCAGGTGGGGGTGCGCGGAGCGCGGTGATTTCGGGGATCGCGCTCGAGGGGGGTGCGACGCACCTGGTCGTGTTGGACGACTGGGACCGGATTTTTCAGATCACGAGTGGACTTAGGGCGATGGGGTGGCGTTTGGAGCCTGTTTACGTGTCGCGGTACACGGTGCATTCATTGGCGAGGGAGTGAGGGGGGGGAGTTGAAAGTTGAAAGTCGAAAGTCTGGAGTCAGTCCCCAAACGACACTCCACGAACCATGCCCGGGACGGGCATGCTACACACGGTCGGGACGACCGTGCCACAACATCTGTGGCTGCCCCACAGGGACTCGAACCCCAACTAACGGCACCAGAAACCGGTGTCCTACCATTAGACGATGGGGCAGCGCAAGCAATATTATGGCAGGGGCGCGGCGATTGCCTAGAGCGGCCCTAGAACGACGACGGGCCCGGGTCAACCGCGGCGGTGGGGAGTCACGAGACCCTCAATCCCTGAGGGGATTGAGGGATAGGAAAACAAATCCCCCGTCCGTAACACAAAATATCTGCGGCACAGCGCACAGGTATCGCCGACTAGACGAACGACAAATACGGTGACCTGCGACGGCGAAACCCATGGCACCCCCCCCCATCACTATCTCTCAACCCGCTCACGGGTTGAGGGTTCTTCGCTCGATTGAAACCAGGAAACCCTCATGCCCCTCAGGGATTGAGGAATAGGAAGGCCGCTGAGAATAAAACACTTGCGAAGCCCCCTCCTAGCCTCCCCCGATCACGAGAAATAGAAGAGGTTTAGGGCGCAGCAGATCGGGGGAGGGATTCCGGAGAGGTGCAGCCCTGAAGGTCTGCACCACAAATGGGGGCGGCAGTCGAGGTGCCCGCACCACAATCGAGAAAAGTTAGGCGGCGTAGCGGCCGGCGACGTACACTTCTCTGCCGTCGATCACTTCTTGCAGGCGGCCTTCGGTGAGATCGAGGGCTTCTTGCTCGCTACGCGCGATGAATGAGACTTTGGTGGCTCCTGCGGCACGACCTGCATCACGAGCGGAGCGAAGGTGGTCGAGGACACCGTCGTCGAGACGGCTCGTCGTCGCGTAGTCGAGGACCATCGCAAAATCCCTTTCGCTACAGCGCGAGAGATACTCTTGGATCTCGTCACAGAAGACACTTGCCTCGCCGGCTGTAATTCGACCGCCAAAAGTCGCTTCGAGCGTCGATGCCTCAGGGTTCCAGTTGATCAAATACATACCGCAGTCCAGGTTTGAGATTTTGCCCCGAGCGTGCCCGGCGCCTACGGTTGATATTCACTCTTTGAAAGAAAGAACCGCCTGCACCTTTGACAGGGTACAGGCGGATCAGGACATTTTCCCGGCTAGTAACTCTAACTGGCTTCTTTGATCTGTTCGGCAGTCAGCATCTGGGGCTCGGCACTCTTGTCGACGACGCCGGAAGGGATGAAGACCTTGCGGACGTCCTTGCTGCTCGGCACCTCGTACATCACCTCGAGCATGATGTTCTCGATGATCGAGCGGAGGGCTCTGGCGCCGGTCTTGCGCTTGATTGCCTCCTTGGCGATCTCCAGGAGGGCGGCAGGGTCGAACTCGAGGACGACGTTGTCGAGTTCGAAGAACTTCTGGTATTGCTTGACGATGGCGTTGCGGGGCTCGGTCAGGATCTGGAACAGCGCGTGCTCATCGAGTTCGTCGAGCGAGGTGAGGACCGGGAGGCGGCCAATGAATTCAGGGATGAGCCCGAACTGCAGGAGGTCGTCAGGAACCACGCTCCGCAGAACGTCTTTCTTGCGATCCGCCTTGCTCTGCGGGTCGCTTCGGAAGCCGAGCGTGTTCTCCTTCTGCCGTCGCATGATGATGTCGGCGAGACCCTCGAACGCGCCACCACAAATGAACAGGATGTTCGAAGTATCGATCTGGATGTATTCTTGCTGGGGGTGCTTGCGTCCACCCTGGGGGGGGACATTGGCGGTGGTGCCTTCCAAAATTTTGAGGAGTGCCTGCTGGACGCCCTCGCCGCTCACGTCGCGTGTGATCGACGGGTTGTCTGACTTGCGGCCAATCTTGTCGATCTCATCGACGTAGATAATGCCGCGCTCGCAAAGCGACTTGGCGTTGCGCGAGTCCATGATCTCGGCAGACTGATAAAGTTTGAGAAGAATGTTCTCTACGTCCTCCCCGACATAGCCAGCCTCGGTGAGGGCGGTGGCGTCGGTCATGGCGAACGGCACTTCCAGCATTCTGGCGAGAGTCTGTGCGAGGAGCGTCTTGCCGGAGCCCGTGGGCCCGACCATCAAGATGTTGCTTTTTTGGAGTTCGACGTCGTCGTCCTTGCGACTGTCGTGAATCCTCTTGTAGTGGTTATAGATGGCGACTGAAAGGGCCCTTTTCGCGTGCCCTTGCCCGATCACGTAGCCATCCAGGAACTCGACGATCTCCTTGGGCTTGGGTGT
>CAYYZP010000130.1:0-2449 GCA_964476165.1 uncultured Fimbriimonadaceae bacterium | reverse complement strand
TCGCTCCGGTTTGGCCCGATAGACGGGGATTTGCCTGAAGATGTCCTCAAGCGGAACCGCTATCTTTTTTCTGGAATCGTGAGCGGTATTGCTGGATATGGAAATTGTGTTGGAGTTCCGACCGTGGCTGGCGAGGTCGCGTTCCATCCTCGTTACAGCGGCAATCCCTTGGTCAATGCAATGTGCGTGGGAATCGTCGAGGTCGATAAGATCGCCACGGCGGGTGCGGGGGGGGTGGGCAACCCGGTCATCTACCTTGGCTCGGCGACGGGCAAGGACGGCATCCACGGCGCGACCTTTGCGAGCGACACGCTGGGCGAAGACAGCGCAGACAAGAGGCCAAACGTGCAGATCGGCGACCCGTTCGCGGAAAAGCAACTCATCGAGGCGACTTTGGAAGCCCTGCAGACTGGCGCGGTGGTCGCGATCCAAGACATGGGCGCGGCAGGCATCACTTGTTCGACCACGGAAATGTCGAGCAAGGGGGGGGTCGGGATGGACGTGAACCTCGATCTCGTGCCGCTGCGCGACAAAGACATGTCGGCCTACGAGATCATGCTCAGCGAGAGCCAAGAGCGTATGCTCGCAGTCGCGCACGAAGGTCGCGAGCAAGAAGTCATCGAAGTTTTCCGAAAGTGGGGGGTCAGCGCGGTGGTCATCGGGCACGTCACCGAAGATGGCATCGTGCGGTGCAAGCGGCACGGCAAGTATGAAGTGGCGCTGGCTGCAAGACTTCTGACCGACGAGTGCCCGACCTACACGCTGACGCCAGAAGAACCAAAGTATTTCCGCGAAGCCGCCAACTTTGATATCGCGAGCGTCCCGCAGGCGGATCCAACGCAAGCGCTTTACAAACTTCTTTCATCGCCGACGCTCGCGAGCAAGCGTTGGGTTTTCGAACAGTACGACTATCAAGTGCAAACTCAGACGACATTGGTGCCGGGCAAAGGCGACGCGTGCGTCCTCGCTCCGCGCGGCACGAAGAAGGGCATCGCGCTCAAGATCGACGGCAACGGGCGATGGGTTTATTTCGATCCCTATGTCGGCGGGCAGTTGGCGGTGGTCGAGGCCGCAAGGAACGTCGCCTGCACCGGCGCCGTGCCAGTCGCGGCGACGGACGGTCTCAATTTCGGGAACCCGCAACTCCCTCACGTCTATTGGCAATTCGAGCGGGCTGTCAAGGGCATCGCCGACGCCTGCGAAGCGCTCGGCACACCGATCGTCAGCGGCAACGTTAGTTTCTACAACGAGAGCGAGATGGGCGAAGTGCTTCCGACGCCGCTAATCGGAATGCTCGGGGTTTTAAACGACGCGACCAACAAAATTGGAATGGGGTTGCCAGACGGTGAATGTGAAATTTGTTTGCTCTGGTATGTAAACAAAATGAGGCAAGAAGGGCTTGGTGCGAGTTCCTATCTCGCCGAAGTCCACGGCATTGAAAACGGCGCGCCGCAATCGCCAAACCTGGTGGGGGAAATGGCGCTCTGCCAGACGTTAGCAAAGTTGGCAGCATCCGGGCTCATTCTGGCGGCCCACGACGTGAGCGAGGGCGGCTCGGCGTTCGCTCTGACCGAAATGTGCATGATCTTTGGGCGCGGCGCCAAGGTCGAACTAGGTGGCGATGCCTATCGGTTTGCGACAAGAACCGACAGTGCGCTCTTCGCAGAAATACCAGGATTTGTTTTCGTTTGTTATCGCCCAGACAAGTTGGAGAATCTGACCAAAGAACTGCCCCAGCAAATCCGATTCCAGCGAGTTGGCCGTGCAGAAGGTTCAAATTTGGAGATTTCGGCGCAAGGAAGCGTGATCATCAACGAGCCAGTCGAAGCCTTGGTCCAAGCCTTTGAAGGGTCGATCCCCGCGATCTTGGACTCCCAGTAGTTTCTCGGACTGGCGGACGGAGCCCTCTTTGGACTACAATATGGCTTGAAACTTGATATTTGATTTCTGCATCAATGCAGTCGAGGATTCAGTCAATGAGCGCATATAGGTTTGTAGTATCTGTCATCGTCGTCACTTGCTTGGCCGCTGTCGGCCAACCCCAGGCTGAGCCCGCCGTCAACGAAAGGGTCCAAAAGGAGGTCGTCGCCGCGGTCAACAAGCACAAAGCCGGTGACACCAATGGCGCTGTTCGCTCGCTCGAGGCTATCTACCAATCGGATTCTTCTAACATCGACGCCGTCAATTGGCTTGGCTATCTGTATATGAAGACCGGTCAGGCGAGCAAGGCGATTCCCGTGCTCAACCAGGCCGTCCGTCTCCAGCCCAAAAACGTGGCGACTCAGCACAGTCTCGCGGTGGCCTACATGGACGCAGGGATGACGAACGACGCCATTCGCGCTTTCGTCGTTTTGGTCGAACTCGAGCCGAAGAACGCAAATTATCGAGGGACGCTTGGGTCGCTCTATCTTAAATCGAACGATCTGTCGAACGCTGTCTCGTCATTGAC
>CAYYZP010000129.1:0-1508 GCA_964476165.1 uncultured Fimbriimonadaceae bacterium | reverse complement strand
TCGCCTTCGCTAAGATGCACGGCTTCAAAGAAGAGGACCTGCTCACCGACCAATCGCGCGATGCCTGGAAAAGATGGAAGGAAAGGCACAGCGACAACGACAACTACATCGATCCTTCTGAAACTGCATTCATCACAGGCTCTGCCACCGATCCCGCCGTTGTCCCCTACACGACCGGCACGATCACCTGCCTCTGCCTCAATGACAAGGGCGACATCAGCGGCACCACCACGACTAGCGGGCTTGCGTTCAAAATCCCCGGTCGGGTGGGGGACTCACCAATCATTGGCTGCGGCGTCTATGTCGAAAACGAGGTGGGGGCGTGCGGCTCGACCGGCCTCGGCGAAATGAACATACTCATGAACGGCTCGCGTGTCGTCGTCGAGAACATGCGGCGCGGAATGGACCCAGAAGACGCCTGCCTCGACGTCCTCAAACGAATCGCCGACCGCACACGTGAAAAACGCTTGCTCAACAGCGACGGAAAGCCCAACTTTGGTCTCCAGTTCTACGCGCTCAACAAACTGGGCATCCACGGTGGGGGTAACTTCACCAAAGGCGCGACCTACGCTGTCCACGACGGTACAGAAGCGCGACAGGCACCGTGCGGCTGGCTCTACTAAACCAGCGACTGGTGCAACCCGGTGACGATCCCATCAGGATCAGTGAAATACGCGACGAAACCGATCTCGCCGATTGGAAACTTGTCCACGACGATCGTCCCGCCCGCCACTTTCACACTCTCGATCGCCGCGTCGATGTCCTTCACGCCCACCACGTTGGTCGGCGGCTGTCCAGCGTTCTTTTTCATCATGCCGCCGTTGATTCCCTGCTCGTCGTCGGGCCCGGTCATGATCAGCCAGTAGTTCTCATCTCCGAACTTCTGAAAGGTCCAACCAAACGCCTGGGAATAAAAAGCCATTGACTTCTCTGGGTCGTCAACGGGAATCTCAAAGTGAACGATTCTTGACATAGCAACTCTTTTACCTCAGCAATAACAAATCAGGTTCCCCTTTGTCGCGCTTCAAGCCCGACCAACGACTCGCTCATAGATTCCCAATCAGCAAGCGCCGTTTCAAGTTCGACCTGCAAAGATTGGTGCCCCGAGGCGAGCGAAACAAAGTCGTCTCCTTCCTGCGGAGACGAAAGCCGCGCCTCGCTTTCAATTACAAGGTTCTCGAGGGCAGCAATCTTCCATTCGATTTCACTCAAGTCAGCCTTGGTCTTCTGAATCGCCTTGCTCAACGCACGCGGGGTAAGCACAGCCACCGGCACTGAATCCTTGGGGGGGGACGACTTCGGCTTGCTCTCGACCTCCCGATACGCGCCGTATCCACCCAAATACTTCACTGCGCCATCCAACTTGATATCAAGCGTGTGATTCGTCACCTGCCGCAAAAGCCATCGGTCGTGCGACACGAGCAACAGCGTCCCTTGATACGACTTAAGCGCGAGCGCAAGCGCCTCGCGGCTCGCAATGTCCAGGTGGTTTGTCGGTTCGTCGAGCA
>CAYYZP010000128.1:0-3100 GCA_964476165.1 uncultured Fimbriimonadaceae bacterium | reverse complement strand
TCAAGGGCATCGTCCACGACACCAGCGCGAGCGGCCAGACCGTGTTCATCGAGCCAGAAGAGGTCGTGCAACTCGGCAACCAACTCCGCGAAGCCGAGGCTAAAGAGCGCGAAGAAGTCCAAAGAGTCCTCGACGATCTTTCGGGGAGAATCGCCGATATCGCTGAAGACCTTCTCGACTCGCTCGACGCCGCTGAAGAGTTCGATCTGCTTCTGGCGAAGGCCCGCTTTGCAGCAGCGCACCAAGCCTGTGTCCCAACAAAAAAGAAACCCGGCTACTTACGGCTCAAAACCGTCAGGCACCCATTGATCCCCCGCGACAAAGCCGTCCCGCTCGACATCGCGATCGGCCACGAGCACCAGTGCGTCCTCATCACGGGCCCGAACACCGGCGGAAAAACCGTCGCCATCAAGTCCATTGGACTCGCGGTCGCCATGGCGCAATCGGGCATCCTTCCGTTCGCGGAAGAAATGGATCTCGGCGCGTTCTCGCAGATGTGGGCCGACATTGGAGACGAGCAGTCGTTGCAACAGTCTCTTTCCACTTTCAGCGGACACATCAAGAACATCGCGATCGCCATAAAATCGATGCATACAAACGCGCTCGTCCTTCTCGACGAAATCGGAGCGGGCACCGACCCCGCCGAGGGCGCAAGATTGGCCCGCGCGATCCTCCTCCACATGCAAAAGGCAGGTGCAAAAATCGTAGCAAGCACCCACTACGGAGAACTGAAGATATTCGCCAGCAACACTCCCGGTTTTATCAACGCCTCGATGGAGTTCGACATGAAGTCCCTCCGGCCGACCTACCGTTTTCAATTCGGCGTCCCCGGCTCAAGCCACGCATTCAAGATCGCAGAAAACCACGGTGTTCCAAAATCCATCATTGAAAACGCACAGTCCGACGCCAGCGATGAAGAACTCGACGTCGCAAAGATGATTGAAAAGCTCGAACTCGCGCAGCGTCAGGCACAAAGGGCACAAGGCGAGGCGGACCGCCTATCCAACCGCGTCAAAGAACTCGAAAAACACGCTGAAGAAAAAATCGCTAGTGCCGAGGAATCAAGGAGCCGTGCCAAAGAAGACGCTAAGGAAGAACTCCAGGAAGTCGTCGCAAAACTCAAGGCCAAGGCCGACGATGTTTTCGCGAACATCAACCGCGCGACGACTCAAAAGGAAATCGACGAAGCCCGAAAGAGTTTCAAAGAAATCCTGAATGAAGGAGCCACAATGGCACAAGAACTCACCCCCACCAAGAAAAAAACACCCAGACAACAAGCCGTCGTCAATAAAGGCGACAGTGTCAAAATGGTCGGCCACTCGCAACAAGGCACGGTCATCGACGATCCCAAAAACGGAAGGGTCACCATCCTCCTCGGCTCGCTTAAAATGAAAGTCACCTTGACCGACATCGAAACCATCGCTCCACAAAGACCAACTAAAGGGCGCACGAAGACCTCAGCAATGAGACTCGAAAAGGGACTGAATGCCAACAGCGAAATCCACCTCCGGATGCAGCGCGCCGGACAGGCAATGGAGACCCTCGAAAAATTCATCGACGACGCTGTCCTGGCCGGCCTCCCCAGCGTCCGAATCGTCCATGGCAAGGGCGAGGGCGTCCTACGGAAATTGAGCCAGGACCTCCTTCGCAGGCACCCTCACGTCAAGCGATACCATGAAGCCCCGCCTGACCAAGGCGGCCAAGGTGTCACCATCGCGGAGTTCGAATGAACGACAATGACCTGATCGAAGCCGCCAATAGAGCGAGATCGAACGCCTACGCCCCCTATAGCGTCTATAGCGTGGGCGCAGCGGTGTGGTCGGCAAAAGGCAGTATTTATACTGGCTGCAACGTCGAAAACGCCTCGTTCGGTCTGTCAGTCTGCGGGGAAAGAAACGCAATCGCGGCCATGGTCGTAGCAGGCGAAACGAAGTTCGAAGCGATCGCTGTAGCGACCAAAGACGGTGGTCGTCCGTGCGGCGCGTGCCTCCAGGTCTTGGTCGAGTTCGCCGGAAACAACGGTGCAAATGTTTTGTGCGTGGACCAAAACGGAAATGTGGAGTCGCTGACTTTGCAAGAGTTATTGCCAAGCGCGTTTAAGTTAGAAAGATGATCACCAAGAATATCACGTGGTTCCTCGCGGCTCTGTTCGTGCTCGCCCTCGGGTGTGGCGGCGGCGGTGGGGGTACAGGGGGGGGAGGAAGTTCGACCGGCGGAACCGCCGGAACCCCGGCGCCAGGGGTCTACATCGAATTCATTAACGCTGGCGGCGCATGGATGGATCCGCTCAATCTGCATACCGCAGACGTCGGCACCGCCGTCATCGTGAGTTACAATTCCTTGGGCGGTCGCACTCCGCTTCTGGCGACGGCTTGGGAAACCACAGCACCTGGGAACGTCCCCATCATTCTATCAGGACTGTTCCTTGTCAATTCGAGCCCTGGCGCAGAGTTCCTGTTCCGCGGCACGACTCCGATCGCGACGGTTCCGACGGTCTTTGAGCAGCCCGCCGCCGTACCGTCTGGTGCGGCGACGATCAACGGACGTGTCGTCGAACTTGGTTTGTTCACCTCTCTTCCAACGGGTACAGGCGTCCCGCACGTGAGGGTCGATTTCTTCAACCTCGCAGGAACAAAGGTCGCCTCAGCGCGAACCCTCCAAGACGGGCGCTTCAGCGCCATCTCCCCGACAACGGCCCGCTACATGATGGTCGAAGGCAACTCGGTTACTGCAAGGTTCAACAGGTCTGTCTATTACCAAGGCTCGTTTTACAGTCCGGCGGACACTTCCTGTCGCATCTCGATCGGTGCCATTCCAGCCGGAATCACGAACCTGTCTGCTTCGATGGCGCTCCATCTCGCCGCTGCCGGGCCACCGCCCCCTCCTTCAGGTTGTAACTAAACCGCATCTTTTTGGCCCTCGGACAAGTAAAATAGGTTCGAGTGGAACTCAACTCTGAGTCAGAGAAGAAGGAGAACGCGCTTCCGGTCCTTCACGAGGACGCGGTGCAAGAAGTCGCCTTGCTTGCCCGCAGGCTCAGGGACTCCTTGGGCGTCGAGTTGGACGACGATGCGATCATCGCCGTCGCTGAAGCCACCGG
>CAYYZP010000127.1:0-1689 GCA_964476165.1 uncultured Fimbriimonadaceae bacterium | reverse complement strand
GGGTGCCACGGTTTGTCCCCGACTCCGGGAGGGGCAGGCCGTGCCGCGAACGTCAGTCGGCTACCACGGACAGGCTCGTTGAGTTCCGCGCACCTAATAATCAAGCGCAGCTAGAGTTTGTCCGTGCAGCCATTCGCAACCGGGTATCAACTCAAAATGCAGAAACGAGTGACAGAAGAGCGGATTAGGGTTCGGTATGGCGAAACGGATCAGATGGGACACGCTTATTACTCCAATTATCTCCTCTGGTTCGAGCAGGCGCGGGGCGCGTGGTGCCGCGAGAGGGGATTCACTTACAAGAGCCTCGAAGATCAGGGCTACCGGTTGCCCGTGGTCGAGGTTTGGTGCCGCTACAAGGGCGAGGCGAAGTACGACGACCTGCTCGTCGTGCGCGTGTGGGTTTCAGAGATCAGGCGGGCGTCGATCAAGTTCGAATACGAGGTGGTTAACGAAGAGACTTCGGAGGTCTGCACGCGGGCAACACCTGGCACGTCTTGGCCTCGGGGAGCCCACTTAAGGCGGTCTCGATCCCAGTAAATTTACTGGGTTTGTTCCAAAGGTGAACCAGGGAACTTGACTTAGTGTCATTTAGTATAGTACCATGAGTTCTTGACAGGAGACAGTTATGTTGAACCTACTAATCATGTCCGCGGTCAACGCGGCAGTTTTATTCGAAGAGCCAAAGACCAACGCCGAACTCGCCTTTGAAAAGTTCAAGGCGATGGCCGGACAATGGTCAGGGACCGAGCAGGACGGGAGGGTGGAAGTCTCTCGCTATCAGGTGATCGCTGCTGGGACCGTCGTGATGCAGGACTCGTTGTTCGAGGGTCACCCCAATGACATTATGGTGACCATGTTCCACATGGACAACGGGCGGCTGATGCTTACGCACTACTGCGTCGCGCGCAACCAGCCACGCCTCGTCGCCAAGGAGTTCTCTGCAGACGGCAAAAGAATCGTGTTCGAGTTTCTCGACGGCACGGGAATGAAGGACCGTAACGTCGGCCACATGGACAAAGTCGTGTGGGAGTTTCCCGACAAAGACACGAGCGTCTCGCACTGGACTTTTTACAAAGACGGAAAGGAGACGTGGATGGAGAAGTTCACGATGAAACGAGTCGCCGAAGGCGACACTGTTAAGTCGAGCACAGTCGCAATCGGCTCGTGCTGTCAGGAAATCGGGGACTGACTCACGCGTTGGCATGCCTCCGCACCGCATCGAGGGCTGGAGGCTTTGTTGCACACTGATAGCCTCAGGAGTGTCGTCGTTCCTCCCTGTACTCCTGAGGCATAGGGTCAATGTGCCAGGCACCGCGCATGACAGGCCCCCGCGAATCAGCAGCGCACGTGTCATCGAAGCGCGCGACCTAGATCCGCCCTAGCCGCCGCAGTTCCGAGTAGTGGCACGCCTTGAACTTCTTACCACTGTCGCAGGGACACGGGTCGTTGCGACCGACCTTGCCCCAGTCGTGGTTATCGGGGTTAAAGTTCGGGTTTGCGGTGGGGGCCGGAGCGCTCGTGGCGCCGTTGTCCACTCTTTGCATCTGCGGTTGCGGCAGTTGTGGCGCCTCATCCTTACGGACCTGCGCCATATAGATCATCTTGACGGCCTGCTCTTGGATCGCTTTTGCCGTGTGCTCGAAGAGGTCATGCGTCTCGCGCTTGTACGCCTGCAGCGGGTCGATCTGC
>CAYYZP010000126.1:0-7996 GCA_964476165.1 uncultured Fimbriimonadaceae bacterium | reverse complement strand
GTCTCGGCAAGCAAAAGCACCGCGTTCCTTAGTCTCGCCATCCCTGTGATGGTTCCGCTCATCCTCGCCGCCGCATTAGTGTTTGTCGTGGTGCGCTTTCTCCGAAAGCAGTGACGACTCACGGGCTTTCTTTCTTCTATGACTCAGGACGCGACGTTCTGTGACGTTTGAGCTTCAGCCAGTAACGTCCTGAGGCTTCAGCGCCTTCTCCCGACCGGATGGCTTCAGGACGTACGATGCACAGAGTCGATATTAACGACTGCGCGTCGCGAAACATGGCCACCTCACCCCCTGCCCCCTCTCCATCAGAGTAGAGAGGGGGTTCGAACGTATAATGTAAGAGCGTGCCGATAGTCCGATACGACAATCCGTTCCAGCTGAGTCAGGACTTCTCGCCAAAAGGGGACCAGGAGAGGGCCATCGCGGAGCTGTGCGAAGGGTTAGAGAACGGATACCGTTTCCAAACGCTTCTCGGCGCGACCGGCACCGGCAAGACCTACACGATGGCGAGCGTCATCCAAAAGATGCAACGGCCCGCGCTGATCTTTGCCCACAACAAGACACTCGCCGCGCAGTTGTGCCAGGAGTTCCGAGCGTTCTTCCCCGAAAACTCCGTCCAATACTTCATCTCGTACTACGATTACTATCAGCCGGAAGCGTATGTGCCCTCTACGGACCTGTATATCGAAAAGGACTCGAGCGTCAACGAGGAAATTGAGAGACTGCGCCACGCGGCCACGCAGGCGCTCCTGCAACGAAGGGATGTGGTCGTGGTAGCGAGCGTGTCGTGCATCTACGGTCTCGGCTCACCGGAGGAATATCTCGAGCAGGCCGTGACTTTTGAAAAAGGCATGGAGTTCAGCATGGACGCCGTGCTCAAGCAACTGGTCCACATGCAGTTCGTGCGCAACGACATGGTGCTTTCTCGCGGCACTTTCCGCGTCAAAGGCGATTTGCTCGAAATCCAACCGAAAGACGAAGAAATCGTCGCGCGGGTTGAGTTCTTCGGCGACACGATCGAGCGCATCCGCCTGATCGACCCGCTGACAATGCACGTGATCGACGAGCCGACGAAGTGCAGCGTTTTTCCGGCGACGCACTATGTGACGCCTTGGGAACGCCTCGACAAAGTGCTCGAGCAGATTCAGATCGAGCGCGACCAGCAGATCGCGTTCTTCGAAAGCGAGAACAAACTCCTCGAAGCGCAAAGGTTAAAACAGCGCACGGCGTTCGATCTCGAAATGATCCGCGAACTTGGTTTTTGCAGCGGCATCGAAAACTATTCGCGTTATTTTGACGGTCGCAAACCGGGCGAACCGCCTTACACGCTGCTCGATTTCTTGCCAAAAGACGCGATCGTGTTCATCGACGAGTCGCACGCGACATTGCCGCAGATAAGGGCGATGTACAGCGGCGACCGGCAAAGAAAATCCGTGTTGGTGGACTACGGATTCCGATTGCCGTCAGCGCTGGACAACCGGCCATTGAAGTTCGAGGAGTTTCTGACTCGCGTGCCGCAGGTCGTGTTCGTCTCTGCCACACCAGGTGCTTTCGAGGCCGAGCAGGAAGCACAACGCGTACAGCAAGTGATAAGGCCGACGTATATTGTCGATCCTGAAGTCGAGATCAGACCGACGCACGGGCAGATCGATGATTTGATCAATGAGATTCAGATTCGGGCTTCGCGAAACGAGCGAACGTTGGTGACGACGCTGACGAAGAAGATGGCGGAAGACTTGACTGGGTACCTCGAAGACTTGGGGGTGAAGGTCAACTACATCCACAGTGCGGTGCATTCGTTGGAACGGCCAGAAATCTTGCGCGACTTGCGATTGGGGATTTATGACGTTGTGGTGGGGGTAAACCTCCTGCGCGAAGGGCTCGACCTGCCGGAAGTCACTTTGGTCGCAATCCTTGATGCCGATAAGGAGGGTTTTCTACGCTCCGAGACCTCTCTTGTCCAGACCATCGGTCGCGCCGCGCGAAACGTGGGGGGGAAAGTGCTGCTCTACGCCGACAATATAACGGGCTCTATGGAGAGGGCGATCCTTGAGACCAACCGACGGCGTGAAATCCAAGCCGCCTACAACCTCGAGCACGGAACCGAGCCATCGACCGTCCGTAAAGAGGTGCGTGACACCGTGCGTTCGTATGACGCCGTCGCCGAAATCAAATCGCAGTACAATTCGGAAGTCTCTTCATCGCTCAACGACGGACAACCAGTACGGATCGAAGACTTGCCACTCCTGATCAATCAATTAGAGACCCAGATGCGCGAACTCGCCAAGAACATGGAGTTCGAACGCGCGGCGTCAGTGCGAGACGAGATCACTAACTTACGCCGCATGCTCGGCGTAAGTGACGGGCGGATTGGTGTCGAGAAAAGGAAGTTGCCCGGCAGATCAAGACGATGATAGAGTGGTGTTCGGTTTGGAGTGCGCGAAGATTGCTTCGCGCTTTGATAGTCGACGGAGTCGCCAGAATCGTAAGAAAGAATCGGGTGCCACGGCTCATCCTCGAAGAGGTGGGCCGTGATCGGGCAAAAACTTTTTCAAGGTGCAGACCTGGAGGTCTGCACCACAAATCTTGCTTCGCGCTTTGATAAGCGACGGAGTCGCCACATCCTACTGGCGATAGTTGGTGCTCAGACCATTCTACAGCTAGCGTTTCTCACCCAGTAAAGACCCAACCTTCCCGCACGTAGCGCTGTCCGGAATGGATCTCATACGTCGAGTTCCAGTCCGAATATGTGTAGATCAGGTCTAGGCTTACTGCGGTGTACTTCGATCCGTCTCCTCGTGTCAAGTAATGGAATGTAAATTGTCCATTGCCCGAAAGCACTGTGTATCCGCCACCGTCGGGTATTGGCAGGTTGTCCGGATCGGTGGAAGTGAACGAGCCGTCTGTATTCCGTTCCGTCAGCCAAATCGGGCGTCCCGGATGAGGTTCGTAGTCGTCAATGGGCGATTCAACGAAATCTGGTGTTGGATTTGTAAGTGGCCAGTAAACCATCAAAATCGCATCTGCCGTGGCGCGAAAAAACGTTGGACCATATTGGACGAAGACGTTGGTCTCTGTTATTGTAATGTTTCCCTGGCCATCGACAAAAGTGTCTTTGACGACAAATGGTGTACCGTCTATGAAACTGCCTCTAGCCATAGCATCTTCCCAGAACGGCAAGTTCCCATCTCCATTCCCCCCCCCTGCCGCGACGGGTCCTGCAGTGTTGCTAGCATGGCCGCGGACGGTCACGATGACGCCACCAGAAGAGCCTGCTCCAGTGGCGGGCAGCGAGCAAAGGATACTGAATGGTTGCCAAGAAGTAACTGATATGGCGGTTCCACCGACTTTGACCGACCCGTCAGAGCCGGGGTTTTGACCGAACACGCCAACGAGCAGGAGCGTGTTGGCGGTTCTGTCCGGGGTTACGGTTGTGATCTTCGGCGCGAGCAGGCCGAAGTCTCCCGCGCCAGCGGTCAGATTCGCAGTGAAGATGAGTTCCGCGCCTTTCCACGGATCAAGATCGAGGCGCGGGCTTTCCAACGCCATATCGCTCTTGATGGTCGGGTACGTCGCAGGAACGTCGGTGCCAGTGCTTGCTAAGCGTTTGAATACATGTGCGTTGGCGTTGAACGCGAACTGGTCGTTCACATAGTTCGTCCATCCCACGTAAACGGACGCCCCCCGATCCAGAAAAGCCTGTTTGAGCGAAGCGTTGTCACTGTTGCAGGCGTCCACATAGACGAGACAGTTCCCTCTAAAGAACATGTACTCTCGAACAAACGCCTGGGTGATTGCCAGCCTCTTTTCAGAGATAGGCACTCCATTGAGTTCATCTATTTCTGCAATGAAGTAAGTAAGTTTTCTTTTTCGCAGATCAGTTTTGTACACATCTAGACTTGTTGGCGTCGCGACCGTGCCGGTCGCGAGCGCATACTCGTCGTTCGTTCGATATTCTCCCGTGCCTCCGTGGGTGTCGATGTAGAACACACCGTCGTTGCCGTAGACGTTCGTCTTCAGCCCCTCGACGGTAACGTCTGTGGAGACAATTTGATAGCCGTTGCTAACCAAAGGCTGTAAATTCGGGGTTGGGTCGAGAAACATCGAGCCCATCGCATTGAGGAACGTGATGTCTTTAAATCGTGGGAGCTCGCTCGGTGCCCTGCCCATATCAATCGAAGGCACGGTGGGGGGCGGATCTTCCGGTGCCTGACGGTTATTAGCGATAATGAGGAGTTGACCGTCCGTGTAACGCGCCCACACGCATCCGTCTTCGGATAGACCAGACGCCTCGAATTCGGGCAGCGTCTGAATGAAGGCGAGCAGCGCGGCGTTGTCTGCGTCAGGGTCTTCACCGATTCGGGCGTCGAACGCATCCTGCACCGCTTGTAGCGACGCGAGCCTCAGATCGTCGGGGATCCACGCCTCGCCGCCGCCCGCTCCACCGCAGCCACTGCACAACATAGAAGCAAGCAGGCAGAGGAGTGTCGACTGTCGAACGAAGTTACTTTTCATGAGTTTGTGTTTCGGTCAGAGTCAAGCTGCCAGTCGACAGTCGATTACGTGACACGTCATAACTGTTAATCGTGCAGAGGTTCGATCCAAAATTCGATCTTAGCACAGCCCACTAAGGAAACGCATTGAAAGCACTCACAATCCGGGAGAACCTGTGCTGGCAATGATACTTGGTTTTTGACTGGTGTGCGGTGCATTACGGAAGCTGATCGGCTTCAACGAAGGGTGGACAGGTTCGAAAGAGCGCGGGTCGGCTGGCAGGGCGACGAGAAAACCTCTTCTCCTAGCCCTCTCCTCCATTGTTGCGAAGCGAAATGGAGGAGAGGGAATCGGACATCCTCCATTCTTCACCGAGCAATCCAAGCATGAGGTCGTCCATGCGTGAATCGCCCCACGCGACGTGTTCGCGAAGCGTCCCCTCATAGATGAAGCCGAGTTTTTTGAGGATGGATTGCGAGGCGAGGTTGTTTGCGAACACCCAGGCTTCGAGTTTATGGACGCGAAGTTCTTCGAACGCATATCTTGTCGCCTCTCGAACGGCTTCTGTCATGAAGCCGTTGCCCCAGTGATCCGCGTGGAGTTCGTATCCGAGTTGTCCCACGTTGCTTCGTGACACTTCCAGACGAAGTCGTCCAATCGTCTGGTCTTCTCTAGTGATGGCCCAGAAGCAGCCTTTGCGCGGAAACTGCTGGAGAGCGGATATGGCGGCGTCGAAAGTCTCGCGGCACTCTTCGGAGTGTTTGCGCCCAGGAGGATAAAAAGATCGAAACCGCTCGTCGTTCCAGTAATCGTTGACGATGGGGAAGTCTGCTTCGGTTAGTTCTCTCAGTACAAGTCTGCGGGTCTCAAGGCGTGGCCGAATGCGCTTGCTCATGATGTCGCTGACATAGTTCGTCCCCCCCCAATCAACTTTGCCGACCATTCGATAGCCGCGTTTCTGGTAGTAATCGATGAGATGCGTCGCGCCTTCGGCGGTATCGAGCGCGACTTCTGTCGCACCCTGGTGGAAGGCGTATTGTTCAGCCTCGCTTAGAAGAGTCGAACCAAGCCCTGATCTTTGCAGTTCCGGGTTGACCGCGAACTGAGAGATGACCCAGACGTTTTCCCTCTTATACCAGTCGGGGTCGCCTCCCTTGGATTCTTTGACTGTAATCGTGCCGACGATCCGACCCTCCTCCTCGGCCACAAGGCAATGGCCCTCCGAGCACCTGTCGCGCGTGTCGTCCTCCTCCTGCCACGTGCCCCAATATCGGAACCCCAAATCGGCCAACTGCTGGTACGCCGCTCGCACGAGAGCAGTCATCTCGGTCATCGAGTCGTGTGGGGAGAGCGGTCGAATCGTCACGCGAAGTAATTATGATAGTTCGTGCCTCCACCCCCTAGCCCCCTCCTCCATTTCGCTTCGCAAGAATGGAGGAGGGGGTACCGACTACTTATGAATCGCGTGTCCTTGGGCGTCTTCGTAGGCTTCCAGAACGGCCTCCGACATCGTCGGGTGGGCGTGGATGGTGTCCACCATCACGTCGATCGTCGCCTCCAGTTTGATGGCAACGACGGCCTGGTGGATCAAGTCGGTGACGCCGTGCCCGACCATGTGGACTCCGAGCACTTCGCCGTACTTTTTCTCCGCCACCACTTTGACGAACCCGTCTTGGTGCGTCGATGCCATCGCCTTGCCAAGCGGGCGGAACATGAACTTTCCGACCGTCACATCGTAACCCTGTTCCCGAGCCTGGCCCTCGGTAAGACCGACGCTCGCGACTTCCGGAACCGTGTAGATGCAGTTGGGAATCGCCTTATGGTCGGCTTTTCTATTCGAACCAGTGATAGCGTTTTGGGCTGCGATAGTTCCTTGGTATGACGCCACGTGCGCGAGTTGAATGATTCCATTGACGTCACCGATTGCAAAAATGTTCTCAACGTTCGTGCGGAAAGTCGCGTCCACTTCCACGCCCGTCCGCGATGTCTTCACGCCGATCTTCTCCAATGCAAGATTGTCTGTAAACGCCCGACGACCGACGGCCACCAGCACCACATCGGCATCGAGTTCACTCACCTTGCCACTTGCGTTGACAGAGACCTTCCAAGCCTTCTTGTTCTTCGTTAGTTTTTCGACCGCGCTGCCAACCATGATCTTGACGCCCTGTTTGGTCAAGAGTTTTGAGAGTTCGGCACTGCAGTCCTCGTCCATCATCGGGATGATCTTGGGCATCATTTCGACGACGGTGACATCTGCGCCAAGCGCTTTAAAAACGTAGGCGAACTCCACGCCGATCACGCCCCCACCCACGATCACCAGTCTCGAAGGCACAAACGTCGCATTGACGGCGTCGTCGCTCGTCCAAATCCCCTCCTTCGCCCCCCCCTCAAGCCCTGGGATCTTCGGCACGATGATCGCAGAGCCAGAAGCGACGATAAAGTTCTTGGCCTTGATCCTTTGCTTCTTGCCGTCTTTGTCGACTTCGATCGTGTGCTTGTCAATGAACGTCGCAAAGCCCTCGACGTGCGCAACGCCGTTCTTCTTGAGGAGCGCCCCCACCCCGCCGCGCAGAGTCGAAACGATTTTGTCCTTTCGCGCCGCGATCTTCCCAAAATCGAACCCCACTTCGCCAGAAATCGTCACTCCAAGCGCCTCGGCGTGCTTCACATGCTGGTACGCCTCCGCCGAAGCGATGAGTGCCTTGCTTGGAATGCAGCCCCAGTTCAAGCACGTCCCACCGAGATACTGCTTTTCGACGACCGTCACTTTGCCTCCCAATTGAGCGGCACGGATTGCGGCGACGTAGCCTCCCGGCCCCCCTCCGATGACCACGAGGTCGGTGTCGAACTTTTCAGAGGCTTGGGGGCTGGTTTTTTCTTGTGTTTTGACCATGGGAAACGAAATCGAAACGAGTGTACCTACGGGTTTCCGAGCCTCCCAAACCGGGATACCCACCCGCATTCTTTCGAGGTTGCTTGGGCCGTCACACCGGGTTTTCCCGCAAAGTGTTTCGGTGACGACCAAAGTTCCTGTAATCTGGATGTAACGCCTGTTGAAGAAAATCAATATTCCGCTCCGATCTCAAATTGAGTTCCGAACGACCGATCCGGTCGTTGCGGCCGCGGCCGGGTATTTAATGGCCATCGGTCTGCTGATGGCGGGCCTGGTGTTGCTCGGTTCTCAAGCGAAGATCGACCGGGTGACCATCGAGCCATTGTTCCAAGCGTCGCTTGTCTTTCTATTCTGCCTCGCCGTGCTGGTGCGTGAAACCGGGGGGGGAAGATTTTCCAGGGTCGTCTCGATTTCGTTGCTCACGAGCGCGGCGCTTTCGGCAGGCGTTATGCTGAGTCCTCTAGGCGGCCAGGACTTTGGAAGCGCTCTTGGAACAACGATAGTAGATGCGCTCCAATCGCCTCCTCTATTCATTCTTCTTGCAAGCGCGCTTTCGATCGTCGCAACATTCGGATCGCGCTTGGCGACCATTGTTGCATTCTGTGTTGC
>CAYYZP010000125.1:0-3372 GCA_964476165.1 uncultured Fimbriimonadaceae bacterium | reverse complement strand
CGCGCAAAGTAACTTTCCGCTGGCCGCTCGGTTTGCTCGTCAGCACGAGTCCCCCACCCGCTAACTTGCCCTCGAACTCCATCGGCCCGACCGAAGTGTCGTTGAACCACCAGGCTTTGTACGTCTGCGACGCGGGGTCGAACGTGACAAGATGGCGCGTGTCTGTCGGTTCGCGGCCAGGGAGAGTCGTCGAAAGTCGCTCTTCCAAGTATCGTCCACCGATCGCCCCAGTGACGCGGTTCGTGGCGTCCCCCACCATCGGCTCGCCGCCCGTGTTGAAGTCTTGCTTCCCTGTCCACTCGCCTTGCATGAATGCGATGTCTTTCATCGCCTGTTGAGGCTCGGTGCTATGGCCTTGTTGGAAGAAGACTGCGATTAGTACGAACGGAACCATGGTGCGAATACGTTACCTGGACTCCCAAAGGGCAACGCGGGTTCGAAGGCGTTTCTAATCTTGCGGCTTAGTCGCAAACCAAAGCGTCGTCAAGCCGCCGCACTCCCAAAAAGGGCGCACAAACAAAAAGAGCGTCGGCCCACCCCTCCTAATAAGGTGCGACCGACGCCCACACACGTTGACTAACTGAACGCGACTTGAAGGTCTTTCTTCAGAATCGCTCTGGCACGGAACAGCCAACTCTTGATCGTTCCCTCTGGCGTGTTGAGCGCCTTGGCGATCTCAATGACGTCCATTTGCCCGAAGTGGCGCATTTCGATGATCTTCCGGTATCTCTCCGGCAGACGCGAAACGGCCTCTCTGACTCGCTGTCCTCTGAACTTGGCGTCCACGCCGTCTTCCACATTTGCACTCGCGTCGAAGAGCGCGTGCTCGTGGCTTTCGATCGTGTCCTCCAAAGGCTTGCGCGAACGGATGATGTCCACGGAGCAGTTGGAGCAGATCCTCATGAGCCAAGGCAACAGTGGCCTGCCCTGTTCAAAGGTCTGGATGCCTTTGAACGCTTTGACGAACGTGTCCTGCACGGCGTCCTCGGCGTCCTCCTGGTCGCGGAGCATGCGCAAGGCGTGCCCACGGATTTGAGAGCGATAGCGATCCGCGATGAGTTCCATCGCCACCGTATCACCAGATTTTGCGCTGCTTACTAGGTGATCTTCCCAGGCTAACAGCGTCTTTTTTTCGACAAGTGTTCCTCGTCCCACGACATCTATTGTAAGTAAGGAACAACCCAGTTGTACAGAATTGGTTCCAAAGACCCCTCCCCAGGGAACCGTCCTAGTCCCCTCCAGCCCCCAGACGTATCTATCAGGAAAGGATTAAGGTGCCGATTATGATCCTTATGGTCTTCAAAAAGGCGGTTTTGAACCTCCTCGTGGTGGGACCCTTCCTCTTGCTCGGCCTCATCGGGCTGAACGCCAGGATGAACCGGGCGGCTTGGTCGTTCGTCGAGTACGGGCCAGTCACCTCCAACAAGATCTACGCCTATATCGAGCCGATCATAATCGCCTCTTTGGCCTCCCGGCATGGAGCGACCGAGGCTGAAGTCCTGGACGCATTGGGCGTTTGGACTGAAGGCCTCCGGAGCGGCTACCTCAACGACGTTCCTCCCGCATCTGCAGAACTCGATGGCATCTCGGGCGCGTACCAACAGATCCTCGCGTCGAAGCACATGCTGCTCGCGTCAGCCGAGAAGATCGCGCTGTCAAGGGAAAAAGACGGCGACTTCGTTGGGGCCGCAGAAATTTATTCGATGATCATCGAAATCGGGGACGTTGCCAAGTACAGCGAGTTCTCATCGTTCACGATCGGATCGGTCGATCAGGCCAAAGCGCTTAGGAGCATCGCACGCATTGCGCCAAAACTTACTGTTGAAGAGCGTAAGCAAGTTGCGCTTTCGCTCAGGCCGTTGACGAATCCTCGACTGACGTTTTTGGACGTGATCGAAAACATCTCCGCCGCGTATCAGACAGACAGGGCGCGGGCCGGCGAACCGATGCTTTCGATTGTGGTCTCCAACCGATCCCATTTGTTGGCATCCAACCAAGACTCGATTGACGAGCGGTTGGCCGAATGGCAACGATTGAGCATCAGCGATCCCGATCTCATTTCGCTTTACGGCAAGAGCAGGATCGCGTATTTGCAGCACGTTCAGGTGTCAGAAGCGACGATGATTGCCTTGGCCGCGCTCGATCTCTCGAACGTCAGTTAGACGTGACCCACAACAGGCCGCCTTCTCTCGATTCGGCCCTCAGCCCTAACTCGCCGAGTTCCTCGGAAATCGAGCCCAAAACGTTTATGCCGTAGATGTCCCAATCGATCGACGCCGTCGGCTCTGATCCAGAGAAAACGACCGTGACCGCGTACTGATCGGAGACCGCTTTGAGGAAATCTGCGTACGAGCCTGAACCTGTCTTTTTTATCGTCCGGTCTTTGCCTGGGATCGTGACAAGCATCGGCCCGTACTTTTCGCCAAAACTGATTCTTACAGTCGTTGCGCTCTTTCCAGCGTTTCTTAGTGGACTGTCTATGGTCTGGCCATCAAGACTGATTTCCGGAACAGGTTTGGAGCCATCGATGTTCGTCACGCTGACAGAGTTCTTGGTCTCGGAAGCAAATTGGAGCAACGTTTCGCCATCGGAGACGACGATCGTCGGTGGTTTTTCAACTGTTCCGAACATTCCGCCTGTTGCGATGTCTGCCGGGCGACTTGCTGTGAGCGAGACGATGGTGGCGATGATGGCGACCGTCGCGGCGGTCCCATAAGCAAGTGGCCGGAGCGCGAAGAACAAATCGGATCGAGACGGAGTCGCGCGCCGCGCCAAGTTTGCATCGTCGAGGCGCGCCATGATTCTCTCGTGTAAGTGTATTGGCGTTTCGATGGGCGATTTCAAGTTCTTGAGTTCGTCCATGATCCTGACGAACTGGGAATATTCGTCGGCGACCTTGGGATCCTTCGCCAGGGCGCGCTGAAACGCCTGCCGAAGGCCATCGTCCAACCCGCCCTCGTAGTAGGCGGAGTAAAACTCGCGAGCCCGATCTAGGTTCATAATCCGTGCCTCACAGCATTTGACTCAACTCAGCCGGAATAGTTCCATGTCGCCAGCCAGGAGGTCTCTCAGGGCCAATCTGGCTCTATTGAGGCGGCTCTTGACGGTTCCAATGGGCAGGTCGATGGCGTCCGATATCTGCTCATAGCTGAGGTCCTCGATGTGGTACATGACGAGCATCGCCTGTTGATACTCCGGCATGTTGTCCAGGGCCGCCCTGACTAGGGCTTCTCGGACGTTCCTCTCAGCGATCTCCGCCGGGCCGTCGCTCTCGTCTTCGAACTGCCTTTGGACCTCGCCGTCGCCGACGTTCAAGGTGGCCTCCAGGCTCTCGTGCCTTCTGAGCCGTTCGCGCTCTCGGAGGTCGAGGTA
>CAYYZP010000124.1:0-4723 GCA_964476165.1 uncultured Fimbriimonadaceae bacterium | reverse complement strand
GGCGAGACGCTCAAGGACACGATCTTAACGTTGAAGCACGAACGCCTGGACGCGCTCGTGATGCGTCACAAGGCTTCGGGGTCATCGATGTTCGCTGCGAATTTTTTTGGAGGGCCGGTGATCAACGCAGGTGACGGCGAGCACGAGCACCCGACTCAGGCCCTCGGCGATGCGCTCACCATTTTGGAACGGAAGGGCGACATCCAGGGTCTGCGGGTCGCCATTGTTGGCGATGTCGCACACTCGCGGGTGGCAAGGAGCAATGCCTGGCTGTTGCACAAGCTTGGCGCGGAAATCAGGTTCGTCGGGCCCAAGACTCTCATTCCAACCCACACTTCAAAACTTCCTGGATCGGTGTTCTACGATTTGTCTACTGGAATCGAAGGCGCTGACGTCGTCATCTGCCTGCGTCTCCAACGCGAAAGGATGAGTGAAGGGCTGTTGAGTTCGACCGGAGAATATGCGCGGATGTACCAGATCAATCGCTCGAGCCTGCGTAGTGCAAGCCGGGACGTAATCGTCATGCATCCTGGCCCTATGAACCGCGGCGTCGAAATCGACGACGTCGTGGCGGACAGCGAAGCCAGTTGCATCAATGAGCAAGTGACGAACTGCGTGTTCGTGCGGACCGCCGTGTTGGACTGGGTCTTCCAAGAAGCGAAGGAGGAGCAACTCGCATGAAGACCGTCCTCAGGAACGGCCGCATCTTGGATCCTTCGCAAGGGCTCGACATCGTCGGGAGCGTCGTGATCGAAGACGCGCAGATCATCGAGGTGGGGGAAAACGTTTCGATCGAAGACGCCTACGAATCCTTCGACTGCACAGGGCTCTGGATAACCCCAGGGCTCGTCGATATGCACACGCACTTGAGGGAGCCAGGTGAGAGCCACCGCGAGACCATAAAGACGGGCACCCAGGCTGCCGCCGCAGGTGGGTTCACGACCATCGCGTGCATGCCCAACACGTCTCCCGCATTGGACAACCCGTCGCTCGTAGACTTTATTTTTGACAAGGCGTCGTCGCCGGACTCGGGCGGGATATTCGTCGCGCCGGTGGGGGCGCTGACTGTGGGGAACATGGGCGAATGCCTGAGCGACCTCGCCGCGCTCAAACAGGCGGGAATCGTCGCCGCGAGCGACGAGGGGATGCCGATCCAGGACGCGAACGTGATGAGGCGCTCGATGGAGTTCTGTCTGCAACTGGATCTTCCGATCATGGTCCATAGCGAAGACAGATCGTTGGCCGCTGGCGGATGCATGAACGAGGGTTCGATGAGCGCGATGCTGGGGCTGAAAGGCGTCCCCAGGAGCGCAGAGGACGTGGCGACGATGCGAAACTGTGTGCTCTCGCTCAACACCGGGTGCCCCGTCCACATCATGCGGGTCAGCACTTGGGGCGCAGTCGAAATGGTGCGACAGGCGAAGTATCTTGGCGCCCCTGTGACGTGCGACGTGAGCCCCCACCATTGTGTTTTGACCGACGAAGCGGTGGGGGAGTTCGATCCGAACTTCAAGACGACTCCGCCGCTTCGGACAGAGGTCGATGTCGATCTCGTGGTGCAGGGGCTGCAGGACGGCACAATTGATTGCATCGCAAGCGACCACTCGCCTTACGCCCCGCACGAGGTCCATACGCCTTTTGAGGAAGCGCCGAACGGAATGGCGGGATTGGAGTCAACGGTCGCGGCCGTGCTGACTTATTTGACCCACAAAGGAGTCCTGACTCCGTTGGAGACCGTAGACAGACTCAGCACTCGACCCTCGTCAGTCTTGCGGCTAGACGCTGGCTCGTTGAGGCCAGGGGCGACGCCAGTAGCCCAAATCACGGTGATTGACCCCAATTGCGAGTGGATCTTTGACGTCAGGCGCACGTTCAGCAAAGGCAAGAACTCGGCGTTCGAGGGGGCGCAGATGCGAGGGAAGGTCATGCTGACTTTTTGTGGAGGAGAGGTCTATCGGGATGGATTGTTCGACCAGAAGCGTTATCAATAGTGTGAGCAGAGTTTCTTGCTTGTTGTCGCTAGTCGCGCTCGTTTTGGTTGCCGGGTGCAAGTTTGGGCAGTTGCCTAACCCGAACGCCAAAAAGCCTGCAGACGAGTACGACGGAGCGGCGCTTCAGGCGCGAGTGCTCGAACTGAGTGAAAACTTGGCTGGGCGAGAAATGCGAGGGGAAGTTGACGGAGCGACCCGCGTGAGCACACTCCGCAAATACATTGACAGTCAAGTGAAAGACATCGACACGAGCAAGATCGCGGCTGACCAAGCCTGGAGGTTTGCCGACGTGTATCGGCAACTCGGCGACTGGCAGGCGACGCACGACCTGTACGTCATTGCCGTCAAGAATGTGAAGGACGACGACCGGCGCGCGAACGATACGATTCGATTGGCCGAGGCGAAGGCGATGCTCGGTGACGTCGAGGGGGGGGTGGGACTTGTTCGGTTGACATTTGACGTGAAGCCGGGGAACAAGGCGCCGATACTTTTGGCGACGCTCTATGAGTTCGCGCCCGCCGCATTGAACAAGGGGCAAGACGTCGATGTCGCGCTTTTGATCGAAGATGCGATCGGTCAGCACTTGCTTACTCGCGTTGATCCTTTTTCTGATCACGGAAAGGCGTTCATCCAGGCACGAAGGCACCACATCGATCAGGCATGGAGGACTGTGATCGGCATTCTTCGCAACCACGGCGACGAGGCCCTTTTGCGGGAGGCCCTGCGCAAGGCGGACGAGACTCTAGGGCGATTCGCGCGGGTCTGAGCCGTCTCGGTTCTGCTAATCTTATTTCTCGGAAATGTTTCCCGTTCTGTTCAAGCCGTTCGGATTCGAAGTGAGGGCTTATGGCGTACTCTTGATGCTTGGGCTGGTCGTGGCCGTTTTTTGGGCAAGGGCGAGGGCTCCCAGGTGGGGGATCGATCCGGAGCGCACGCTTGACGCGGCGTTTTGGGGGATCATTCCGGGAATCCTATTCGCCCGTTTGGGATACATCGTCCAGGAATGGGACAGATTTTCGCAGCACCCGAACGAACTTTGGAGTTTCAGGTTCGAGGGGCTGACCAGTTTTGGTGGCGTCGTGGGTGCGCTGCTCGGCATCTATGTGTACACTCGCCGGGCAAAGGTTCCAACGCTTGCGTTTTTTGACATTGCCTCTGTTCCTTTGCTCGCGGCGCACGCGATCGGTCGCTTGGGCTGTCTTCTTAATGGTTGCTGTTATGGCCATAGGACAGAAGAGTGGTTCGGTGTGCGTGTCATCCCGTTGCAAGGGCTTTTTACACCCGCGCAAGTATTTGATTCGGCGTATGTGCTTGTGGGAGCGTTCTTGATTCTTTTGTTCGAACGTCGGAAGCGCCCCGACGGCCAGTCGATCGCGCTGACCGTCCTCTTTTGGGGAGTCGCACGGTTCTTCTATGAGTTCTCTCGCGCGGGCACCAACGAAGAGGTCGCCCGTGGTGCGGCGAGTTCTACATACTGGGGGAGTCTGCCCATAACCCAGGCACAAGGGGCCGCGCTGGTTATGGTCGTTGTAGGAGCTGCACTGTTCGTTGTTTTTGGCCGGAAAACGAGAGGGACTGAGTAAAGATGGGAAGTTTCGCAACTCTGCTTGATTTGTTTTCTGGTCGTCGCGCGCTGGTCGTCGGCGACCTGATGCTCGACGACTATGTGTTCGGGACGGCGACCCGCATCAGTCCTGAGGCGCCCGTCATGGTCATCCGGCAGGACAGGACAAAGAGCGTACCGGGGGGGGCGGCGAACGTCGCCAAAAACATTGCGGCTTTGGGGGGGGAGGCGACGGTCGTTGGCGTCGTTGGAGAGGACTCCGCTGGCGAAGTACTTTGCGAGTCGCTCAAAGGTCTCGCTGGTGTCAGTCCCGTCACGAGAAGAGACGGTTCGCGTTCGACGACCCGGAAAACAAGGATCGTCGCCGACCATGCGCACCAGGTTCTGAGGATCGACAATGAATCGACCAGCATTGTCGATGGTGAGGTCGCTCAATGGCTTTTGAATGAAGTCGAGAGCCGGATCCAAACCGCTGACGTCGTGGTGATGAGCGATTATCAAAAGGGCGTTTTGGCAGACGGCACCGTCCAGAGGATCATTGAAATGGCGACCCACGGCCAAGTGCCTGTCGTGGCAAATCCAAAGCCGGTGAGTGCGCGCTATTACGGTGGGGCGAGCCTTGTCAGTCTCAATCGTGTGGAGGCTGGCCAACTTTCAGGAATGACGATTGATAACGACGAATCTGTCTCGAAATGCCTTCATCGCTTGAGGCAAGAGATCGGTTGCAACACGGTCGTCGTCACTTTGGGCGAGCGCGGGATGGTCGCGATTCGTGATGGCGAAATGGCAAACGTGGCGTCGCCAAGAGTCGAGGTCTATGACACGGCGGGGGCCGGTGACACGGTGATTGCGACTCTTGCCATGTGCCTCTCAGTCGGTGCAAACCTGCTGGACTCATTGCGTCTTGCAGCGGAGACGAGCGCCCGTGTTGTACGGCACGTCGGGGTCGCGGTGCCGGACGAACGCGACCTGAATGAGATCAGAAGCCTGTGAAACTTTCCTGGCCGGTGGTATCCTTGAGGGCAACGGTAACGTCAGCATGAGAATCCGCAACAAAGAACTGAGGACGAGAAGGCGAAGGAAGGAACGCAAGGTCAAGCAGTTGATCAAGGAACTGAAATCGAGCAAAGTCAAGGTGGCGAAACAATCGGCCGCCGAGAAGACCAGC
>CAYYZP010000123.1:0-3132 GCA_964476165.1 uncultured Fimbriimonadaceae bacterium | reverse complement strand
GACCTATCCTGACTGCGAAGTGACTTGGGTCGTCGATGGACGGTTCGCCGACATTGTCAGGCTGTGCAAATCGGTAGACCATGTCCATGTCGCAAACAAGAACCTGCTTTCAATGGGGCGAGAGGTCCTTTCATGGGGCGAGTTCGAAGTCGCCTTCGATCTCCAGGGGCTTTTAAAGTCCGGGTTCGTTGTGGGATGTTGCCGCGCAAAGAAGAAACTCGGTTACCATTGGCAGCGCGAAGGTTCGTGGCTTTTCAGCCAACGGGTCGTGGCTGAACCGACGTCGCTCCACGTCACGGACCAATATGTCGATGTCGTGAGGGCAGGCGGGGCGGTCATGCACCGCGCCGAGTTCGATCTAGCCCCAAACCCAGAAGACGTTGAAAAAATGCGGGGACTCATTCCAGGGGGGGGTCGACTCGCCTTGTGCAACGCTGGCGCGGGGTGGGTGACGAAGCGTTGGCCCGCCGATTTGTTCGCGTGGCTCACTAACTTGATGAGCGCGCAAGGTTGGTCGGTCGCATTCATCGGCGGCCCCGCAGACAGGGCTATTGTTTGGGAGGTGCAGAATGGTGCTAAACACGCGATCGACCTAACAGGCAAGACCAGCGTCCGGGAACTTGTCGCGCTTGTCTCTTTGGCTGACGTCCACATCGGAGGGGATACAGGGAGCACGCACATCGCGGCCGCGCTAGGAGTCCCTGCCGTCGGGCTCTATTCGATCACAAGGCCGGAAAGGTCGTGTCCCTATGGACAGATCGCAAACACGATTTACAACCCCGCTGGGCTGTACCACATCGGGCCCGACGAGGTGCTTGAATCCGTCAAAGCGGCGGTGGGTCAAAATGAGTCGGCTCATGAGGAATGAATCTATTACAGCGCTCGAAGCAAAACGAACAGGAAAAAAGGTCGTTTTCACAAACGGCGTTTTTGACGTTCTGCACGCTGGACACGTCCGGTTGTTAGAACAGTCGCGCGCGCTTGGCGACATCCTCGTCGTCGGCGTGAACACAGACGACAGCGCGCGCCGATTGGGAAAGGGGCCAGACCGCCCTGTTAACAGTCTTGAAGACCGAATTACGGTACTTTCTGCGCTCAGGTCTGTCGACTTCGTAATTCCTTTTGAAGACGATACCCCCACCGACTTGATCGAGAGTGTCAGGCCGGACTTTCACGTTAAGGGGGGGGACTATAAAGAGGATGACCTCCCAGAGGCGGATGCAGTGCGCCGACATGGTGGAAAGATCGTCATTCTCCCTCTGCTTGAGGGCCGCTCCACGACGGAGACCCTGAGGAAGTTGCGCGGCGAATGAACGCCTTTGAATTTTCAAGCGGCGAGCGAGCGCTCTTCGTGTTCACACACCCCGACGATGAATTGGTCTTAGCGGCCCTCATCCGTCGTCTTGTGCGCTCGTCAACACCGATCCACGTGTGCTGGACGCACTCGACCCCCATAAGAGAACGTGAGTCGCGCGAGGTGTTCTCCTTGCTCGGGGCACGAGGTACAGACCTGACATTTTTCGACGCACCAGACGGGCGCGTCCTTGAATCAATCCCGATTCTCCTCCCCCCGATGCGCGAAAAGGTCGCTTCTTTCGCCCCGACTCGCATGTACGTAAACGCCTTCGAGCAAGGGCACATCGACCATGACGCGACAAACCTCCTCGTCAACTTGTGCTTTGATGGTCAGGTCTTCGAGGCGCCCCTCTATCACTCGTATCTGCAAAAGGTACCTGTTCTAAACCGTTTTTCCTCTACGGTGGGGGAACAAGTCATCGATCTCACCGACGAAGAGATTGCCCTGAAAAAACTCCTCGTGTCAAAATATCCAAGTCAGACCGTCCGGAGGAACATGGCGCTCTACAGTGCTCTTAGATTACTATCGCTGAAAAAGCCCAAACTCTACGAGACGGAGAGAGCTCGACTGCAGACCCACAAGGACTTTCTCAAGCCAAGCCACTCGCCCAAACTTTCGCAGAAGATCGAAGCGTGCGCCACGTGGCGTCGTTGGGTGGGGGCAGTGCGACCCTTGCTCACTTCCTCGTCATCGGACTAAAGCGCGGTCTTCCAAAATCTCCGGGCCCAGAGACGTTGCGCTCATCGGAGCCGTCAGCGTTGATCGAAAAGACCTGACTGTCGCCGCTCGGGCCGAGTTTCGTATACACTAGCCTCTTGCCGTCCGGGCTCCAATGTGGCTCATACACGGCGGCGCTGACGAGCACCTTGAGTTCATTGATGCCACCTATTTTGATGGGAAGGATGGCCAATTGGAACGCGGTGAAGTTGTAACGGTCCGTGAGCCTTCCCATGGAAACGGCCACAGATTTGGAGTCAGGCGAGATCGAAAGGTCTCTCAGCATGAGCGTCGGTTCTGGTCCGAACTCATAGGTGGCCGATTTTAGCCCAGGCGAACTCTTGTCGGCAGAATAGTAGGCGATCGTTGCCGAGTCCCCCACCAGTAGTTTCGATAGCGCCATCCCCACGTCCTGAGGATTCGTGCACTTTGCGCCATTCACACTCACCAGCACGTCCCCCACCTTCATGCCGATCAAATCCGCCGGACTGCCCCCCCCCACGTTGCCCGCAAAGATTCCGTTCATGGCCCGTGGAATTCCAAACCGCGTGCGAAGTTCTGAAGTCAGTTCCGCAAATCCGAGTCCAAGATCGAGCCTGTCGGTAAAAATCTGCTCTGTGACGGGTATCCCTTGTTCGTTGATCTTAATCGCCGCCAGACTGTTGCGGAATGGGGCAAGCACTTTTCCGTTCCTGATGTACTCCTTTGGCGTTTGGTCCGCGTCAGGAAACGCAAAGTTCTGGATCGCAAGCACAGCGGTCCCGTCCGGAGCGACTTCAAACTGAATGGAGTCCCCGGCGACGACAGGGACGGGTCCCACGGGCATCTGCCCGATCGGCTGCATGTAGTTGACGAGGAAAATCTCATCGTTCTCACGCCGCATGACTGCAAAGATGACGGTCCGGTCTTTGCCCCACTTGGCGTCCTTAAAACTCGTTCCGATCTTCTGATATCGTCCGGCAAGATCGGTCTGCGCGTCTTCCGTTGAGGACATTTCAAACTCCGACGGCGGCAAAATTTGCTTCGAAGTCTTTGCTCGTTGATCGAAGAGTTGGACC
>CAYYZP010000122.1:0-1801 GCA_964476165.1 uncultured Fimbriimonadaceae bacterium | reverse complement strand
CTTGATCCTCGGCGCCATCGCCATCGGTCTCGTCGCATGGTTTGCCTTGTCACAGCAAAGCCGCTACTTGACCGTGTACATGGTCCCACTGGCTGTCTTGGCGGGAGGGCAGGTCGTCCGCGCCGGGTGGGGGCGCGCCATCGCATGCGCAGTGGCCATTCAGTGCCTTGTCACGATGTATGTCTTAGGCGTGTTCCAAACAAAAGACCAGTTCCATGTCGCCATCGGCAAAGAAACGCAAGACGAATACCTCACGAGAAAACTTGCGGTCTACCGCGCAAACAAGTTCTTCGTGACCCTCCCCAAAGACACCAAGATCGCGCTCTATGACGAAGTGTTCGGCTTCTACATCGACCGCGACTATTTCTGGGCCAACCCCGGACACTCGATGCTCATCCCTTATGAAAAATTGCAATCAGCCCAAGAATACGTCGATGCCATGAAGGAAAGAAGGTTTACACACATTTATCTCAACCTCAACACGGGGGACAAAAGATTTGTCTCCGCAATGGGATACGCTGAAGTCCCCCAACCCTTCACTAAAGAAGAACGGGAAGCCATGATGCCGGACCTCGACCTTCGCTGGAAGATACTCCTCTCCGAAGCGTTCCATCAAGGATTAATCACAGAACGAGCGACGTTCGGCACCTCAGCAGTCTTCAGCCTCCAATCACGCCAGGCAAAAGCGCCCTAAACGGTATAACACAACCAAGAAACGCGGATGGAAACGGAACAGAGGACCCCCGCCGGCCCGCTCAGGCAGAACGTCAGCGACATCGTCACCGATTCGCGAGGCACCGGCGAAACTGAGTTTGAAAAACCAAGGGGCATAAACAAGGTCGAGATCAGGCCAGGGCTCGCTCGCGCTTTCATCTCAGACCTTCCGCAACCACTTATGGACGCACGCCTCGCCATCCTCGAAAGAGTGAGGAACGCTGGAGTGAGCATCGACTTCCTCAAGTTCGGGAACGACGCGATCTCTTTCATCGCCGCCGAAGCTGACCACAAACAATTGGTCGCTGCACTTAGAGACGTCAATGGAACAGTAGAAGTCGAGCCAGGTTGCTGCATCGTCATCGTCCACGCGGTCAACATGCAGGACGAAGAAGGGCTCGTCGCAAAAATTGTCAGCCAAGTGATCGCGAGCGGCGAAGACGTGGACCACGTGGGCGACATGCACGACCGTCTCCTCCTCGTCACAGACAACAAGACCGGCGAGCGGCTCGCCAAGATGCTCCAATCGCAGATTGGGGGCGACCAATGAAAATCAAAGTCATGAAGTTCGGCGGCACGTCCGTCCGGACCCCCGAATCGCGGATGCAGGCCGCGCTCAGGGTCATCTCGGCGAAAGAACAAGGCTACCAGCCGGTCGTCGTCGTCAGCGCGATCGGGCGAAAGGGCGAGCCTTACGCGACCGATACCCTCATCAACTACCTCAACGAGATCGATCCGTCCGTCAAACCCGATCCCCGTGAACTCGATCTCCTCATGGCGTGTGGAGAGATACTTTCTTCCGTCGTCTTTTCGCACACCCTGCGCACTCTCGGCCACACCGCGATGTCCATGAGGGGGGGGCAGGCCGGAATCCGCACCGACGGGACCTACGGGAACGCGCGAATACTCGCCGTCAACCCGCTAGGACTGTACGAAGTCGCCAAACGCGGCCACATCCCCGTCGTCTGTGGATTCCAAGGCGTCTGGACACAGGGCGGGTTGCCTGGCGCAGAACTCACAACGCTCGGCAGGGGGGGGTCTGACACCACCGCCGCGGCAGTCGCCGCCGCTCTCGACGCCGACGCAG
>CAYYZP010000121.1:0-2416 GCA_964476165.1 uncultured Fimbriimonadaceae bacterium | reverse complement strand
CGCCCTCGAGGAGAACGGCGACATAACGATCGGCTATCGCGCGACGCTCGGGACTGCCCCCACCGCGCGGGTCGACCTCAATCTTGAGGGCAGCACGACGGTCAGCGCAAAGAGGATCGACAACCAGTACGAGGCGTATCCTGTCCACCTCGAGATCAGAGGAAACCTGCTTGACGACAACGGGCTCACGATTAACGCGGTCAGCGATCCTCCCGATCTGACCAGCGACCAAATTATGGCCATCCTGGGCCGGCAGGAACTCATCGAGGAGTTCGCAAAGGGCTCGTCTTCCACGATGCGGGAGAGCATTTATTCGGCTGCGCTCCCCGCTGCGGCGAACATGCTGACTTCAGATTTGGCGAACGAACTCGGGCTCGACTATATTTCGCTCGACTATAACCCGCTCGATCAGGCGATCGCAGGGTTTGGAAAGTCGCTCGGTGACGGACTCATGGTCCACGCGAACAGGCAGTTGTCTTCGTCGGCAGGTGAGCGCCTCAAATACGAGATCCAACTGAACTATCGCCTTCCGATGCAGGGTCGCTTCTTGAGCCGCATCAGGTTCGGGGTCGGCACGGACCAAGACGTACCTTGGCGGCTCCGATTGAACTGGGCGCGAAGATTCTGAGCGAACCGGGCCCACAGAGTGCAAAACGGTATAGTGGTTCGACCGTCTATTGGGCGGGCAGTCACGGAACTGACCAAGGTCTCAACCGATGCGCACAGCGACAATCGCCCTCATCGCCCTGGCAGGCGCAGTAGCACAAGCCCAACAACCGACCGTCAGTTCAATCGTCGTCAGGGGACTCAAGGTCATCAATCAAGACACCGTGCTTGCGACCATGACGATCAAAGTCGGCGACGTGTTCCGTCAAGACGTCGCCGACGCTGACGCGGCCGCCGTCCTTGGTCTTGGATATTTTCAAGACGTGCAGATCATCAGCCGTACACTGAGCGACACCGATGTCGAACTGCTCGTGGAGATCGCTGAGAACCCGGTGATCAAAGAAATTTACATCAAGGGGAACACCGTGGTCAGTTCCGAGGCTCTGACTGCCGCAGTCATCAAAGTCCAGGAACTCGGACAGATCTACAACGCCCGTTATCGCAGCCGGATCGAGGCGGAGATCGAGAGGCTTTACTTTGAGGCAGGCTATCGCGTCGGCATCGAGCAGTTCCAGCCCGATCCAAACAGCCCTGGCACTTTGCTCATTTCGATTCTCGAGCCAAGGCTCCGAGAGATCAGGCTCATCGGTCTTGAGAGGACCAACCCGAACGTCGTCCGCAAAGTCATGAAGTCTGTTCCTGGTGAAGCGTACAGCGAAGTCAAGATCAGGCGCGACATGGAAGAACTGTACGCCACGCGTTGGTTCGACGACATTAAACCGCGACCTGTGGAAACGGGCCAGCCTCTCGTTTTCGACCTTGAGATCGAGTTCAGCGAGGCGCGAACCGGACAGATCAACGGAGGCGTCGCGCTCGATCCGCAGAGCAGGCTCGTAGGATTTGCCAGTTACAGCGATTCCAATTTCAGAGGACTCGGACAAACATCCAGCATTAATCTTTCGCAGGCGACCGTGGGTGGGGGAGCGAGCGCGGAACTCGGGTGGGGGAACAGGTTTTATGACTCAAAGGGAACGGGAGTCTCTGCCCGGCTCTATTCAAGAGTCGTGTTCAACTTTACTGGCAACGGGCTCGGTTCGTCAGGAAGCCCAGTCGATGGGACACGGTTCGACGAGAGAAGGACGGGCGCTTCGATCTCGTTCGCACGACCGTTCAAAAAAATCCATCGAGGGCGGATCGGTGTCCAGTTCGACAGCGTCAAGTCGCTCAATCTCGATCCCACTCTCACTGAAGGTTTCGTCCAACAGGACGGAGACCTGATTTCCATGCAGATCGGTCTCGATAGGGACACGCGACACCCATCTTCGGACCCATTCCAAGGCGAACTGGCGAGCGTGCTCATCGAGCCCAGTTACAGCAACATCAACAAGATCGGTGGCAACGTTTCGACGTTCGACTATATCCTCGGCCCGAACTATTATCTCAAGTCGACCTTGGAGTTTCGGAGTTACTGGACAAAAACTTTGCCTGCAGATACACCGCTCACACAGGCGAGGTCGGTGACGGCGTTCCGCGCGTCGTATGGACAAGTCACGGGCGACGTGCCTTTCTTCGAGCAGTTCTTCATGGGTGGACTCGGATCGTTGCGAGGGTTCCCTAACCAAAGGTTTTGGGGCAAACAGTCGGCCATCATGACCTTCGAGTACCGCTATGCGATCCAGAGGAACTTCAGTCTCGTCCCGTTTGTAGACTATGGGAGCGCGTGGGGCGGATATCCGAGCATCGCGACGTTTACACAGAGCGGACGACCGGACTTTCACCTTGGCTATGGAGTCGGCCTTTCGTTCCGGAC
>CAYYZP010000120.1:0-2773 GCA_964476165.1 uncultured Fimbriimonadaceae bacterium | reverse complement strand
TCGCGGTCAAAGACGTGTTCGCCAAAAGTGACCTTGTACCCTTCCGACTCTAAAATCTGGACGCCCTTCTCCGTCTGCTCACGATGGAGGGGCGAAGCGGGCGACACGACGCGCACCTGGTCCCCAGGTTTCAGCGCCTTGGGCTTGCGCAACTACGCCTCCGCAGGGGCGATGACGACGCGCCGGTTGGGCTCTTCGCCTTCGCTATAAGTGACAACGCCAGGAAACTCGGAAAGCGCTTTGTGGATCACGCGGCGCTCGAACGCCGGGAGCGCGTCCAACACCGCTTCTTCTCGACGCTTGGCGACTTCTTCGGCGATCTGCGTCGCCAGTTTGGTGAGTACGTCCTGTCTTTCTTTGCGATAGCCGTTGCCATCGATCACCACACGAACACCGTTGCGGATCTTGCGCGTCGAGATGACGTTGGTCAAATACTGTAACGCGTTGATAACTTCGCCTCGGCGACCTACGAGGAAACTCACATCCTTGCCTCCCAATCCCACATTGACGTAGCGGCCATGGATCTCATTGATGGAGACTTCCGCGTCGAGGTCCGCCAGTTCGAGTATCTCTGAGATGAACGCCGTCAGTTCATTGGCGTCTTCTTCCGTGGCGACGACTTCGACGACCGGTTCGGTCGATGCATCTTCTTCCGGTGCTTCCGGTGCTTCCGGTGCTTCAGGTTCTGCGGGCGCAGAGGGTTCGACGACTGCCCTGGGCTTGGGCCGTTCCCTGCGAGGAGCAGGAGCGGCAGGAGCGGGAGGAGCGGCGGCAACGGCGGCAACGGCGGGTTCGGCGGGTTCGACGGGGGGGGCAGAGGAAGTCGCACGGATGCGAACCTTGCCCTTGCCAAAGAGCCCTTGTGTCTGTTCGATGACGGTGACCTCCAAGGCTTCGGCGGAAACGCCGAGTTTCTTGGCGGCTTCTGCGACGGCCTCTTGGGTCGTCGGTGCGGTGATTTCAATGGTGTTCATGTGAGTTACCTTCGAAAGCGTTATTTTTTCTTGTTCTTCTTGCCCAACTTGTCGAAAAAGCCGGGAGCGACATGGTCCGTCTTGCCGTTCTTGTCCTTGCCCGTCGTCGGAATGATCCCGCCCTTCGACGACTGCACGGGCGCCAACTGACCGATCGGCATCCGATAGACGTAGAGCGACTGCGCGGTCGTCAGGACGTTCGTAAAGATCCAGTACGCGGTAAACGCCGACGGGAGCGGCCAGAAGAACATGAGGATCGAGAACATGACTGCCATTCCGATCCCCATCAGTCTTTGCTGCTTCATGTTCGAGGGGTCGCTGACTGGTGTCATCAGCGTCGTGACGATCATCGAGATTCCATAGACGAAGATGAGTAGATAGTCGCGCTCACCGAGGTTTGGCGCAAGCGGAATCCCAAGAAAAGTCCCTGCTCCCGGCTGGACCCACAGGAAATAGCCTTTCGTGAACTCGTACTTGTACAGCAGCATGCAGTTATAGATGATGAGAAACAACGGCATCTGGATCAGCATCGGCAAGCACCCTGAGAACGGGTTCATGCCGTACTTTTTGTACAGTTCCATCGTCTCCATGGTCATCGCCTGCTGGTCGGTGACCTGGTTCGTCTTCTTGTCCGTGAACTTTTCTTTAATCTCCTTGATGTAAGGAGCAAGTTGCGCCATGCGGCGTCCCCAGATGAACTGCTTTTGCGCAAGAGGAAACACGGTGAGGCGAACTATGATCGCGAGCAGCACGCCAGCCATCCAATAACTGAACCCCGGAACTGCGCCCGTGAGGTTGACGAGCCAGTCCATCATCTTAAAGCCAGGAACGTAGCCCAAGACCTTCGCCGTCTTGTTGCTCTCCGCAAGTTCGTGGTTCGATGTGGCAAGAAGGCCCTCGCCGCTGAACTGTGTCTGTGAGAGTCGCTCACCATACGGTGCGACCGCGAACTCCCTTTTCCACAGCGGTGTCTTTCCTAACTCGTCTTGCCTCGTGAGGATTTCGTTGTACGAACTCTGCAGTTTGTTGTTGTTATCAGTCTTGATGCCAACGACGATCGTCGTATGGTGAGTAAGCACGTAGGCGTTGAGTTCGAGCGCCCCCACCTGATCCGGCGCGATTTTGCCGATGCTGACAGCGCTTTTGAGTTTTTCCTTGTAAAGTTCGTACTCGCCGAGGATGCGCGAGTCGTCCTGCGCTTTGTTCATGGCGACGATGCTGGCAAAGACCTCCTCAGGCGTCCTCGCGTCGTTGCCTGCGTTGCCGCCCTTGTTGGCGAAGAACATCTGGTATCCCAGAAAAATGAACGCGCCCCAAAGCAGGAACGTGATGACGGGATTTGCGGCTGGCCTGTGTTGACTCATCGGTTTTTGGTCCCTTTCAAAACTATGGTACGGGGTCGTGCCCGCCGGGGTTGAACGGATGGCACCGCATGATCCTTTTGACGCCCAGCCAGCCGCCCTTCAAAAGGCCGTACTTCTCGATGGCTTCGAGAGCGTAGTGCGAGCAACTCGGCGTGAACCGGCAGACTTTCGGTTTCCATTTCGTCGTCCTTTGATAGAACCGGATCAGTCGGACGCCGAGCCATTTGCCCATCGAGACCGCAACTCCGTCACCAGATTCCTCAATTCTTCTTCTATCTCCCCGATCGGGGCCTCGTGCGCCGCGGGCTTTACCGTCACGACCACGTCCATCCCGTCCCAGGCTTCCTTTCCCATTCTTTGCAGGATTGCCACCACCCGCCGCTTCTCTCGGTTCCGCCTGGCGTGGCACCCGAGCGCCTTCGCCGTCGCCACTCC
>CAYYZP010000119.1:0-2585 GCA_964476165.1 uncultured Fimbriimonadaceae bacterium | reverse complement strand
GCTGCGACGCCTGTCCGCTTCGTAACCGTTTGAGTCGGCGTAACGCGCCAGATCGAGCCATCCGATGGCTTGCCGCTCGCCAAAGTGTGGAGATTCGAGGAGCCTCTCGACCAACCGCTCATATGCGCCGGGTTTAGTGTCCGCCAAGAGCTCTTCCACCTCTTTGATCGTCGGAGGAAGTCCGATTAGATCGAGGTACACGCGACGAACGAGCGTCGCCTTGTCCGCCTGCGGTGAGGGCTTCAACCCTTCGCGATCCAACCGCGAAAGCACAAAGGCGTCGATTGCGTTCTTACCCCAACGTGCATTCGTTTTTGGAACCGCAGGACGAACGGGCGCGATGTAAGACCAATGTTTCGCACCAATTACCTCGCTCTCAAAGCCAGCGCCAAGCGTAAGCCAGGCTTCTATTAATTTGATCTTTCCGGCGTCCAGCGGCTTGAAGCCCATTGGCATCTGCTGCTTGCCGCCTAGCCCCTTGATCCGACGCACGATCAGAGACTTTGAAGGACTCCCCTTGACGAACAACTGGCCGTTCACCCCCCCCTTCCTGATCCCTGCGGGTGACGAAAGGTCAAGTCCCCCGCTCTTGACGTCCGCGTTATGGCAACGCACGCACGAGACTTTGAATAGAGGAGCAACATGCCGATAGGAGACGTCACCGACAGGCAACGGCTCAGACAAATTAAACGCGCCAACCGCCCAAGGAGCGGCACAGAGCAAGAGGAGGCCGGGCTTCGACCTGTTCATCCGGCCCAATTATGACGCTATGTCTAGGCCGAGGGCGCTCCGGCGTTGATCCAGTCTTCGACTGCTTTGATCTCTTCTTCAGTCGGTAACGTGCCCTTGGGAGGCATGATCTTCTTGCCGTTCGTCGCCCGCATGCGCTGGATGATCAGGCTTCCCGCCGCGTCGCCTGCGATGAACACCGGCCCGTGCTCGCTGCCTTTGAGCAGTCCCTCGGCAGAATCAAGCGCGAGTTCCTCCTTCGGCGTCCCCGACTTGTGGCACGGCATGCACCGCTGGCTGAGTACGTCGAGTGCTTGTTGGATCGACGGTGTGGCGGGCTTTGCTACCGGCTGTTTGTTCGAGGTTGGGGCACCATAAGAGCCACAACCAATCCCGATCACTAGGACTGAAAGGCATGTGACGAAAAGGAGCATTCGATTAGTGTGCATAACGAATTTCTGCTCTCAAGGCGTTGGAGATGTTTCCAACGCGACCCTGATTGTAGCACCCTCGAGCGCACTAAGGTCGCAGCGGCCGCTTTTCGATGCTGACCGTTCGGTCAGGATACACCTTGACGATCAAATAGTTGTCGTCGTGACCTGACCCCATGCCGCTCGCAGTCAATGTGACGTTTTTCAACTTGCTCGAAAAATAGCCAGGGTTCGTGCCCAGCGCGCCAACGTCCCCCGCAAAGCAGAACACTGGGTTGGGTTTGGCAGTCAACAAAGGGACGACCGTCGACCAAAAGTTGATCTTGTCAGCCCTATCGTATGGGTTGTTGATCCTTATGGATTGAAACCTGCCGTTTGGCTCCCACCAAAGCACCTGGTGGAAGAAGACGAAGATGTTGCCTTTCGGATCTGAGAAAGAGCCCAGCGTCCTCTTGAGGAAACCCAACTGCTCGCCGGAGATGTTCCAATGGTCGAGGTTCGGGTCGAGGAAAACAAACAGATCGCCCTCGTGCTTGAACTCATAGATTGTTTTGCCATATCGCGACTCGAACAGTTTCCGGTTGGTGAGATCGTGGTTGCCTGGGGCAAAGTGAACCGGTATCTTGAGGCTCTTCAAAAAGGCGTCCACTTCGTCCCAGTTGGCCTTTGTCGAACTGATGACGATGTCGCCAGTCAACACACCGAACTTCAGTCCAGACTCTTTGGCAAACTCCTTGCTCGCTTTCTCGAAAGGCGGATGCAGGCCCATGTTGTTCACCTGTGGTCTGCCATAAGTGTGGCCGGCGACGAAAAACGAGTATTTCGCAGATGAGGAAGCCTTCTCTTCAGACTTCGGTGTTTCAATCGAGGGCCGGCCACGCACCGAACTCTTCGAAGCAACGGTGTCAGTCGACCGACAGCCCGTCATCAATAGTGCGGCAAGGGCTGGCCATGCCAAGGATCGAGGTCTTGTATTCTGGTTCTGCACCATAGCTCCACTAATGGGCGTACTCAACTGCAAAAATTGTATCTCATGTGCCCAAAGAGTATGCTACCGATCGGAACGAAAATATGGAACCCACTCGACGCGAAGTCCTCAAGGCTGGCGCTTCTCTGCTGGCTGGCACGACGATCGGGAAGATCGTTGGCCTGAGGCAAGACCCTCCCAAGAAACGGCCCGTCACGGGATCGGGCGATTACGTCTATGAGGTCCAACACGACTGGCTGACCCCGCCCGACAACATTGCATGGGGTGACACGCACGGTGTCGTGCAAGACAACCAGGGCCGCATCTACATCGCGCACACGGTCCATCCATCGAGCGTGAAAAAGGACGCGGTCGTGGTGTTCGACAACCACGGAAAGTTCATCGAATCATGGGGCGCTAACTTTGCTGGGGGCGCGCACGGACTCGACCTCCGCAAA
>CAYYZP010000118.1:0-10598 GCA_964476165.1 uncultured Fimbriimonadaceae bacterium | reverse complement strand
GCCTGCGTCTTCTGGCCAGAGGCGGCCTCTTGCAAGATCCTTACGATCTGCTCCTCACTGTATTTTGACTTCTTCATTGATTCCTCTAGTTTGAACCAGAGGACTACTTTTCAAACGTCTTCCTTTTCGGGGGGCAGACCACGGGTACGCCTTCTCCTCATCCGATGGCCGCTTGCGTACTCGATACTGCGGGCGTGTCTGAATCTGACTCTTGGAATATCCATAGTCCTCGACCAAGCGACGCGCAAAGACTTGGACGGCTTCAACCTCTTCCGGAGTGGCGCGAACTGACTCACCACTGATGTAGTCCGTGATGTGCCCTAGCTTGGGCTCGTTGTTCACGGGCTCTAAAGGCGATCCGGCTTCTTTCTTCCTTGCCATGTCCTATTCTTTCTCCTTCACGCCACAGTCGCGGCGCCAACCGTCTCCGTTAAAGCGAACGTTGCGCCGTGTTGACATGCCGATTATTATGTCCTTCACTAGACATTGACAGTGCGGCAAAGAGCTAGCAAGCAAGCGGCGGAGGTGGGCGGGGTGGTCCTTCGGTTTCCTCCAATGAAGGACCACCCCAGGGTCGTGTGCCTTACGGCACGGTCGTGGCGGTGACTGTCGCGGAGTAGTTGCCGACCGGTGCGTCGCCGTCGAGATAGCGCACGCGGTACCGGCGCGACTCCGGAGAACCGGCGATCTGCGGCGCACGAGCGTCCACGAACGGCGAGAACCGGTCCGTCGCCAGCAACGTCCATGTGTTCTCTGCCGCGCGCTGTCCTTCGATGATCACACCGTCAGCGTTCCCCTTGACCCAGTTGAGCCGCACTTCGCTGTTGGGCTGTGCGATCGCGGCGAACGTCGGATCGACGATCGATGCGACGGTCACGGGATTGACGATGCCGAGGTCTTCGCCCATGACGACTGTGTAGCCACTCGTGCGCTTGAGTTTCTCGGCGTAGTTGACGATGTTGTCGAAGATGCCCGCGTTCGGGACTCCAGCGGGGGGGGCCGGGTAGACGGGCGCGATCGGATACGCGCCGATCGGAATCGTGTTCGGCCCGTCGACGTGGATGTTCTTGAGAGTGGTGAGGTCTTGGGAGACCGTCCTGATCTGGTCCACGCGGTTCAGGATCCACTGCAACTGGTCGCGCACCAGGTTGACGCTCGTCACGTCCCCAGCCACAATCCCAGCCGTACCAACGTAAGTGTTCAGTTTCAGGGCATAGTTCTGCAGCCAGAGCAGTCTGGCCGCGTCGGTCGTGGGTAGCCAATTAGGCATGGGAAGCCATGCTACTTGGACCACCCCGGTTATAGTGCGGTTCAGGTTCAAATGAGCCTGAGAAAACGTTTTTCCAGCCCGCGAAAATGGTTTTCCAGCCCTGAGAAACGATTGTCCGGCTCTGAGAAACGACTGCCCAGCCCTGGAGAACGACTGTCCGGCTCTGGAGAATGATTGTCCGGCTCTGGGGAACGATTGTCCAGCCCTGGGAAATGATTGTCCAGCCCTGGGAAATGGTTGTCCAGCTCTGAGAAATCGTTTTGCGGCTCTGGGAAACGATTGTCCAGCCCTGGAAAATGGTTTTGCGGCGGGTGGCCCCCTCCCTGACCCTCCCCCGAACTACTGCCGACCGACAACAACGCAACCGGGCGTCGGGAGAGGGAACCGGAATCAGTTCCGCGTGATCCAATCGGTGAGCATGGTGGCTGAGGCGCGGGTGGGGCGGACCGTCTTGCGCAGTTCGATCTGGCTCTGGATGATCGGCACGATCGTCGCCAATCGCTCGACGGTGTCTGTCGTCTCCAAAATCCGTTGTTTCGACAAGTCATCAATCTGCAACAAATTGGCCGCCATGAAACTGAGCGCGGTCGCGTCGTCGGGAAGTTTGATCCCGTGGAACTTGATGTCTGAAAACTGGAGTTCGGTCTCGATGAACTCTTCGAAGCACTCCTTGAGCCGATAAGTCAACGCGTCGGCGCGCTCGGGGTTTTCGATCTCGAGTTCGACCACCGGCTCGACGAGCCCGACCAAAAACGGCCGCGACTCTTCCTCAAATTTCCGAACACGAATGCGCCTCTGACCTCGCACCAGCACGTCGAGCGACCCGTCTGGCGAGGGCATGACCTTGTCGATGTGGACCGCCGTCCCGACCAGATAAGGATCGGTCCCCTGCCGGATCAACACTGCGCCAAAACAGCGGTCCTCCGACGAGCAAAAGGCGATCAAGTCCCGTTGATCGGGCTTGTCGACCCTGATCTGGATATGGGCATAGGGAAAAACCACCACTGGCAGAGGAAAGAGGGGCATCTCCTCAAGCGGTTGCGCCATGAGTCGATTATGACCGAGGGAACATGCGGGCCGTCCACAAGGTCAAACTAGACCTGACGGAGGGCTCGGCTCGGCCGAGGGTCGCAGGTATCCTGGCATCTGCCTCGATCGGCGCGGCCATAGCCGCCTTATGGACTTACGAATGAGTGAAAAAGCGAAAGGCGGCAAAGATCACGACCTGCTGTTAAGGCAGGTCGAAGAACTCCAGCGCAAACTTGCCGAACTCAAAAAGCAGAACGAGGAACTCCGGAGTTCAGAGCGCGGCGCCACTCGCCGCGCGGACGCGGCGTCCACCGACAGTGGCCTTGAAGTCGCCCCGATCCAAGAAGGCGACGTGACCCTGAGGCGGCTCGTCCAGCGCATCGCGATGATCCTCCAGGCCGAGAAGATCGTCATCATGTTCTATGACCGCGAGTCTGGTGACCTGGTCGGCATTCCGCCAGCCTACGGCGTGGACGACGAGCGGCTCAAACTTTTCAAGGTCCGGGCCACGCAAGGGATCTCGGGACTGGTCTTCCGCGACGGCGAGCCACAGATTTTCCACCACGCGACGAGCGACCCTCGCACCACGAAGGACCTTGTCTCGCTCCTGCGCGTCGAAAACGGGATCACGGTTCCTCTCGTCATCGAAAAGCGCGACGACGAAAACCGAGTGGTCGAGCGCACGAAGATCGGCGTCCTCCACGCGTTTAACAAGCGACACGGCGAGGACTTCAATGACGAAGACGTGCGGCTGCTCGAGCGCATGGCCCGCAACGTCGGTTCGATCATCGCGAACCTACAACTTTATCGCGAGGTCTTGGAAGAGCGCGAAGAACTCCTGCAGACGTTCGAGTCGCTCACATCGGGCCTGATCTTGGTGACACCAGAGGGCCGCATTAGCCAGATGAACGCGAGCGCGCGCGGGATTTTCAACCTTACGCCGGAGGTCGTCGGTAAACAGTACGACCCGGCGATCACCGAGGGGACGCTTTCCGAATTCATCTCGCGCGGTCTAAAGGGAGACGAGCCGAACCCCCTCGAATTCACGACGATCGTCGCAAGTTTTGAACGTGTGTTTGGGGTCCAAGGGACGACCGTCTTGAACGAAGAGGGCCGGAGCCTCGGCTATGTCGTGATCCTGAACGACATGACCGAACAGAAGAACCTCGACCGCATGAAAAGCAGTTTCGTGGCGATGGCCTCGCACGAACTCCGTACGCCGCTCACTGCGATCAAGGGGTTTGTCAGCACGCTCTTGGAGGACGACACTTTCGAACTCGAGGACCGTCGGGAGTTTTATCAGATCATCGATCACGAGTGCGACCGCCTCACTCGATTGATCAACGACCTCCTGAACACTGCGAGGATCGAGGCGAACGAGAGCCTGCGTCCGCACTACACGAAGGTTAACATTCGAGACCTGATCGAAAAAGCGGTGACCATCCATCGGCAGGCATCGACGAGGCACAACGTTTTTTCGAAGGTCGAGGGCACACTGCCTGAGATCATCGGCGACGAGGACAAACTCGACCAGGTCCTTACGAACCTCCTCAACAACGCGATCAAGTATTCGCCCCACGGCGGCGACGTGATCGTTCATGCGAAGGTCGAAGACGATTATCTCGTCGTCGGAATCGAGGACCAGGGCATCGGCATCCCACAAGAGCACCTTTCAAAGGTCTTCGACAAGTTCCACCGCGTCCACAACGAGGATAACAGAAAAATTTATGGGACAGGTCTTGGACTCTTTTTGGTCAAGCACCTCGTCGAACAGGTCCATCTGGGAAAAATTTGGGTGGAGTCGGTAGTCGGCAAGGGTTCTTTCGTCATCTTCAGGATTCCGATCGCGCTCAATATCGAGCAGGCGAAAGGGGCCAACGAATAGTCTGTGCTGAACGCGCTTGTCTTCGATTTTGACGGGCTGATCGCCGACACGGAGACTGCGGAGTTCGAAACGTGGTCTGAAGAGTTCGTTTTCCACGGCGTTTCGCTTTCGTTGCACGAATGGATCAAGTGCGTGGGCACTGGGCCATCGGCATGGGACGCGTTTGACCATCTCCAATCGCTGGTAGGGGGGGGACTTGACCGCGACTCAGTGCTTGTGCGTCGGCGAGAACGGTTTGCTTTGGTACGCGGTGAAATTGGCGTGATGCCCGGCGTGGTGAAACTCTTAGACGACGCTCTTGTCGCTGGCCTTCCCGTTGCGGTGGCATCGAGTTCCACGGGCGATTGGGTGGGGGGATTCCTGCGTGACTTTGGCCTGACGGAGCGGTTCGTTACGATTGTGACCCGTGAGCACGTCGCCTCCCCCAAACCTGCGCCTGACCTCTATGTCGAAGCGTGCCGTCGTCTCTGTGTTTCGCCTTCGCGCGCGCTTGCGTTGGAGGATTCGACGAACGGTGTGACTGCCGCGCGCGCGGCTGGGATGCCCTGCCTCGCAGTCCCGAACAAGATCACTACGAGTTTTGACTTCACCCACGCCACCGCGCGTGTTGAGACATTGGAAGGCATGACTGTCGACACGCTTCGGTCGCTTGTGTGAAGTCGGATTGGGGTTGGCTCCGGATCCCTCCCCCGACGCGCGTTATACATACTCGATAATGACCAGTTCGAGGGAGGTTTGGAGGGGGCCAATACCAAGCCTCAGCAGAGTCGTCGTGCCTCCTACGCACTGCTGAGGCATCCATGAGCCAGTGGCGAGGAGCACGGGTATCGCCGATCAAGCATGCGGTGAGAGCGAAATCGTGCAGCGGCGATGCCTATGCCACCTGCATCTCGGCTAATCAACTTTCACCAGTTCTCTCTTGAGCAGGTTGATGGCGTCGATCTTTTCGGGATCGACCTCGTTCAAAGCCGCGAGATACAACGAAACGAAGTCCCCGAGCAGCGCGAGTGAGAGCATCTTTGAAAGCAGCGATTCGCCCCTGCCACGAAAGTGCTTAAATGTCACCGTGTCGGCCAGCAGCCCCTCCACAACCGACGCGCGTTTTTTCATCTTCACGCTCTCGGTCCCATCTTCAAGCGCGACCCCCACCCAGCGTGCGACGCCTTGTTCCTCGGCCCCCGCCCAACCGAGGATTTCGTTGTGACAAATTTCAGGGTACGCACCACCGAACGCCATGTTCTTCGCGTTCTCGTTGATCTGTCCCTTCCAGCGATTGGCAATAAAAGACTGCCACGAGCCGAGGCCATAGATCACGCCCAGCCCGCGATAAAGTTCGAGCGCGAGGAGTTTCGCCTCGTTCCTATCGAGCAGGTTCTCGACGGTCCACTCCTCGACGCACGAGCGCAAAACGCCGACGGTCGCTCCAAAGTCTTGCCCTGGAATCAGACCCATGCGTGAACAACAGACAACGACAGGAACGAACAAATAGCCGAGCGCGGTTCGGGGCGGTTGCCCGCCAGGGATGAGCACCAGACTGTCACCGTTCGCCTTCGCTGCCTCTGCAAGTCCCCCACCGCTGGTCACAACAACGACCTTGGCTCCGTGCGACTTGGCAACTTCGTAAGAAGCCAAAGTCTCCTCGGTGTTGCCCGAATAACTCACCGCGAAAACGAGACTATGAGGGCCGACAAAGTTTGGGAGGCCGTAGTCGCGATTGACGATGAACGGAACTTTGCCGAAGGAGTCGAACAGCGCCTGGGTCAAGTCCCCCCCCGCCGCTGAGCCGCCCATTCCCGTCAACACAACACTGTTAAAGTCAAGCGAAGGAAGCGTCGACGCGGAAGCGGCGTCGATGGCTTTTCGGCACTGCGACGGGAACGCCTCCGCAAGACGAAACATCCCAGACGGGTCGCACCGCTCAACGTACGAGCGGTCGTCGATTTGGCTCATTCGTCTGCGAACGGGTCGTACTCGCCGTCGGACGGAGCGACGCCGGCGGGCTCACGCACCGCGGCAGAAGCGCCACCGCTCGACTCGTCGCGTGGACGATCTAGGCCCTGCACGTTGTCGGCGACGATCTCGACGACATCGCGATTGGCCCCGTCCTGCGTCGTGTACTTGCGCTGTTGCAGACGCCCATCGACTGCGATCAGTCGGCCCTTCGTGAGGTACTTGGCGACGAAGTCGGCGGTATTGCCCCACGCGGAGACGTTGAAAAAGTTGGTGTGGTCTTTGTTGAATCGGTCATCGACAGCGATGCTGAAGTTGACGACCTGCTTGCCTGTTGTTGTGTTCCTGAGTTCGGGGTCCCGAGTCAGGCGTCCGATTAGGACGACTCTGTTGACGCTCATGGTCTATGACTCCTTGCTGAAGATCCGGTGTCGGATCACATCGTCGCTGTTTCGCATGAGGCGGCCCAGTTCCTTGGGGACCTGGGAGTCGCACTCGAACTCCATCAGGACGTAGTTGCCCTCAGTATGGCCCGCAACTTCGTAGGCGAGTTTCCTTTTTTCCCACTTTCCTGCGGTTTCGACGGCCCCGCCGTTCTTTTCGACGACCTCTTTGAAGTGGTCGGCGATCTTTTGGACGGCGTCGTCGGTCAGGGCCGGGGCAACGATATAAAAGGCTTCGTACTTTCTTGTGTTCATGGCTCCCTCTGGGCTTTTCTGGTTCCGATCTGGTCGGGACAGAGAGCGTTAGGTGAACTGGGAGGATACCAGAAAAGGCTCCGGGTCAGGGGTCAGGGGTCAAGGGTCGAGGTACGGGGTACGAGGTACGAGGGTCAGGGGTAAAGCGTAAAGCGTAAAGGGAAAGGACTTGCTTGACGACGACCAGACGACTACCTGGCGACGTTCCAAAAATCCTGGGAACCCGCTCGTTCCACGCCTCGTAGAAACCGCTGACAATCCTGAGTCTTCGGGGTGGAACGATGAAAACAAACATCAGATCAAGCATGGGCATCGGGGCAATCGCCCTCGGTGCCGTCGTCGTGGGAGCGCTGGCGTTCTCCGCAATTTCGCCATTGACCGCGTCTGCCAAAGCGGACGACAAGGTCTTTTCTCACAATTTCAAGAACGCCGCGCCCTGCGAGGTGCTGGCCTGGATGAAACAAGAAGGCATCAAGATCGACGTCGACCAAGCGCTAATTCCTGACCGACTGCTCACGATGGTGTTTGACGGTGCGAACAGGGACGGTGTGGTCAACTCGTTCGCCAGGACGATCGGCTTCCAGAGCGAGAAGCGCGGCGACGTGTACTCGTTGCTCAAAGGCACAGACGCGGTGCCTTATGGCGAAGGATCGTTTGATGAAGACCAAGACCCTGCAATAGCAGTTGAGGGGTTTGAGCTTGCGATGATTCAGGAGCCGGACACGGACGGAATCCTCGAAGAGGTCATGTCGGTCCTTGAAGAGGCGGGCGTATCGCCGAGCCAGATGAAGAAGATCAAGGCTAGATTGAAGGAACGGTTAGCGAAGCGGCACGAAATGCCGATGCGCTTCAAGATGGGCGATTTCCCTCGCATCGCGGAAGGCGTCGAGATTCCTCGTATCGTAGAGGGTATGGAAATTCCTGAGATCGCGATGGATATCGAAGGCATGGAGATACCTGAGATCGCAATGGATATCGAAGGAATGGAGTTACCACTCATGGGAAACCTCGAAATCGAGATGGACGAAGACTCGATGGGTCAGGACGGGGTGATGAAGGCGCTTATGCAGGCAAGAGAAGCAATTGACAGGGCGATGGCCCAACTGCACGGGAAAGGAATGCATGCACCGAACATGAAGGACAGGATGAGACTGCACGGCATGCAAGGAGAGGAAATAAAAAAGCACATGGCGGAGCTGGAAAAGCAGTTCGGTGAGGGCAAGAACTTCCGCTTCCACGGCATGGACGAAGAGGAAATGGCCGAGTTAGAGAAGCATTTCGGCAAGCACGGCGAGTTTGAGTTCAAGTTCGACGAGAAAGCGATGCAAGAGCACATGAAGGAAATGGAGAAGCACTTCGGTGAGAAGGGCGAATTCAAATTCAACATGGAAAAATTCGACAAGAATTTTGGCGAAGGCATGAAGGTCCTCAAGTTCAAGATGGAGAACCTCAAGAAGTTCATCAAGAGCCTGACCAAAGAGCAGAAGGCCCTTGCTGACAAGCAGGGTTTCTTGCGGATCGAAGACTTGACGAAGGATCAGCGCGCACTTCTGGATCTTGAGGAAGGAAAGGACGTCGACCTGAACTTCAACGTGGACGGCGATTCGATTCGGATCAAGTCTGGGAAAGGCGAGTCCAAGAAGGTCGCTCTGGGAATCGGTGCGTAGGGTTTTTTGACACGTTCAAACATCCTCCAGGGGGCGGCGGCAACGCCGCCCCTCACTCTTTGATCCATGGAGGGACGCGCTTCTGCGCGTCCTTTGTATAGCCAAAGCGTGAACCTCCATCGGCAATGTTGATCCATGGAGGGACGGGCTCTGCACGTCCAACTGAGGCAAGTCCGCGGTCACTCCGAAGGGCAATCTTCCAATGGTTGAATGTGGCGCAGCCAGCCAAAATTTCGTACAAATTACTTTTCATAGCGTAGGAACTGTGCTAAAATATGGGTGTTGGAGGCTATAAAATGAAAATCCTCTCCTCTCCTCTCCTCTCTTATTGACCGCTCTCTTTAGCTTTTCATCATTGGAAATGCTGGCAGGAGCAACTGGAATGAGTACGCAATTGGCAGTCGGACGGCCAATCGGTATCAACCCTAAGCCAGTGATTCAACCGAAGATTCCGAACTGCCCTGGAGACTGTACATATAATTCGCATATTCTTGACGTGTGGTACGACTACTCTGCATGGTGCGATCTGACTTCGCCCTATGATGGATATCGGAACGAAAAAGACAATCTGATTTACTGGTGCCCAACAGCAACATGGTACAAAGTGACGTGTGTCAATACTGCTCCTGGCCCATGTCAGGCAGATGCAAATAGCCAGCCGACATGCAGAACGGGAACTTGTAAGTAGTTCCTCAGGATCCGAACGATGAATACTCGTCGCTTTGGCGTAACGTTGCTCGAATTGCTGGTCGTTGTGACCGTGATCTTGATCGTAGTGTCCGTGACGGCCCCCGTGTTCATGAGAGCAAAGCGGTCTGCCAAGAATGCTCAGAGCATTTCTAACTTGAGGCAGTGCGGGATCGCGGCTTCGATGTATATGGAGCAAAACGATCAGCCACCGAGGGGGTGCCCGCAACTGGTCTCTGCCGGAATGATTCCTAAGGAATTATGTTCCGCGCTTAACGATCCATATGATTTAGGCATGGCGAACGTCATCGTGCAGGAGATCGCAACCGACGTGCCTCGATATGCTGAATTCAGCACGACCTATAAGAACTCATACATTGGGCCGCGAGAGTACGACACACCAACAAAGTTCTTTGCGCTAGTCATGGACGAGTGCGAAAACCCTGGGTGGCTTGCCGACCTAACTGGCGGTGACGAAAAGAATCTTGAGTCATCTCTTGCAACAAGGAGAGGCACGTACTATAGATTGATGATCGACGGTTCCGTGAGGAAGGCGCAACATACGATTCACTTCGTGCCGGGCTCGCAGACTTCAATCCTGTTCAAGCCTTTCTTCCTTTTTGCTGAGTGCAGCGATGAATGGATCGCAACTTCAGATGAAAAATGGGAACAATCGTTAAACCTGAGCCCTCAAGAATAGGTATCATTGCGTGGTTCGCCGCTCCCTGGATAGCGCTCCAAGTCTATCTCGCGATAAGTGGAAATGCTCATTCTTGGTTGCGATTCATTTGCCTCTTGCCTTTGTCGCCGATCGTTGGATTGGCTGCCTATTCCGTTTTTGCCAAAAGAGGGAAGTTCATTGCGGCGATAGCTGCAGGAGTGCTGTTTGCTGTATTGCACCTCGGCCTCGAACGGCTAGTTGGTGCAAGGGTCGAAGTCTCGTGGCAAAGCCTTGCAATCGGTATACCAGCCACGATCATTCTCACTGGCACTTGGTTCTTGATTGCAATTTACCTCTCTAGGATAAAATTTCTTGAACAAATATGACATGCGCTTGCTAACGGCTTCGGTTGCGTTCGTCATCTCATTAGTCGTAATGCGCCTCTTAGGAGAGTTTTTGACTCTAAGTCGAGAGACGGCGACGGAAAACATTCCGCTGCTGCTCCTAGTCTCGACTGCTCACTCAGGTGTTGTCTCGCTTATTGTCATAATGGTCGTTCGAAAGGCTAAGGCGAAAGTGCGAACACCTTGGCTCTGTCTCATCACATCAGTTGGTCTGCCCCCCGAAAAGGAAGACGTTTGAAAAGTAGTCCTCTGGTTCAAACTAGAGGAATCAATGAAGAAGTCAAAATACAGTGAGGAGCAGATCGTAAGGATCTTGCAAGAGGCCGCCTCTGGCCAGAAGACGCAGG
>CAYYZP010000117.1:0-4521 GCA_964476165.1 uncultured Fimbriimonadaceae bacterium | reverse complement strand
CCGAACAAAGGCTGCGCGTTCTCGACCGTGTGGCCGCCCGCGATCGCCGCTCCCGATTCCAATGTCTTATCGCGCAGGCCCTCGATGATTCGCGCCCAGACATCGGGGGGGGCGGTAGTAGGGTCGAAGCAACAGACGTTTAGTACGGTAATAGGTCTTCCACCCATGGCATAAATGTCGCTGAGAGAGTTTGCCGCCGCGATTCTCCCATAGTCGTAAGGGTCGTCGACGACCGGCGTGAAGAAGTCGATTGTCTGAACGAGGGCTTGATGTTCGGACAGCATGAATACCCCCGCGTCGTCGCTGTTTTCGATTCCGACGAGCAGGTTCGGGTCTGTCGACCGAGGCAAAAGGCGGAGCACGTCCGCCAACTGGGCTGGGCCCAGTTTGCTCGCTCAACCAGAACAGGAGACCATGTGCGTTAGCCGCATGAACACAGGATACCGGGGAGCGTCGATGTAGAAGCGTCGAGCGTCGAGGGACGAGCGTCGATTCTTCTAGACGCCAGACGCCAGACGCTATACGCCAGACGCTAGGCGCCAGACCCTTCCCTATTTCCCGCCAAGCCCTGAAAACTGCACGCCTTCGATGAAATACTTCTGCGCGAAGAAGAAGAGCAATACGGTCGGGATGGTGGCAAGGGTGGCGAAGGCCATCATGAGCGCGAACTCGCTGCCGCGCTCCGTCTGGAACATCTGCAGCGCATACGCGATCGGCATGTTCTCCGGCGTCGAGACATAGATGAGCGGGCCCATGAAATTGTTCCACGCGCCCATGAATGTCCAGATCGCGATTGTCGCGAGCACCGGTTTGATCTGCGGCACCATCACTTGAAAGAGCGTGCGAAGATAGTTGCAGCCGTCGATTTTCGCGGCGTCTTCAAGTTCCATCGGGATCGTGCGGAAAAACTGACGCAAGAGAAAAACGTTGAACGCGCCCGCGAAAAACGTCGGCACCCAGATCGGATAGAGAGTGTCGATCCAGCCGAGCGAACGGAACACGAGGAACGTCGGCAGCATCGTCACCGCGCCGGGGAGCATCATTGTTGCGAGCAGGACGCCGAACAGCGTCTCGCGCCCCGGAAAGCGCAGGCGCGAAAACCCATAGCCGACCAAAACGGAGGACAGAAGCGTGCCGATCACGGACATCACGACGAGCACGAGCGTGTTTTTGAGGAACTTGAGCCCGTTGTCCGACTCGGCGGGCAGCCATTCGAGCATCTCGCCGTAGTTCTCAGTCCTCAGTCCAATGTCGCGGACGGGTACTGCGTCTGCAAACGCCACTTGCACGACTTGGCCCGCGAACGCGGGGGGGGACTGGACGGTGACGACGCGCTCACCGTTCTCGAGTTCCTCGGTCACATAGCCCTGCGCGGTCTGGCCGTTGCGCTGAAACTCGACGACCTTCGCAAGCCTTGGTATCTCTTTAAGGCTCGTGCGGGGCACTTCGATGCGGCGACCACGGATGTTGAACGGCCTCTCAACTTCCACTAAAACTGTGCCGCCCGCTGTTTCCGATTGGACGTTGCCTTTGATCGTCGCTCCACGAAACTCCATTACATAAAAGGGCTTTTTCGGATCGTGATATTCGACCGTTCGTTGCACTCGCGGAACCCACACCATGCCTTGCGTCGTCGAGATGTCCTTGTCCTCTTTGAAACTCGTCACGAGCAGCCAAGCGAACGGGAACCCGAACACCACCGTGCCCGTCACGAGAACGATGTGCGTGGCAAAGCCCTTGACTTTGCTTCTTCGCTTGGCGTTGCGCGCGCTCCATGCCATCGCGAAAAGGCCCACGGCCACGAGCAGGACGATGACGAACAATTTTGTCGCGGTCAAGCCGATCATGCCGCGAAAGACGGTGACCTCCCCCCCTGTTTTAGTGTACAAGACTGCGAACAGGACGGCGAACACAAGCCAGATCGAGGACGCCCATACGTGCGGTATTCGCATCGCTTGGTTCACCGCCATAATCGCCTGTGCGGCGCGGACGACCGCGATGATAAGGCAGAGCAGCGCCCCGACTGCCTGGTACGACATCTGGATCCAGACAAGCGGGATGTCGATGCCAACAGGATCGGCACGGCCAGAGGCGGAGGGCAGCGTTTCGGCGACGAGAAGGCAGAAAGCAGCGGCGAATGCGGGAACGGCGGGAGTGGCGGCTAATGTCGTTCCGGAGAAATACGGACGCAACAAAAGATAGACAAGGCGCAGGACGCACCCCCACCCGATCCAGGTCAACAAAGTGGCGATCAAAAAGATCCACTCGGTGCTCATCTTTCCACCTCATAGTGGACCCAGCGCTTGGCGAAACGGAACTGCGCGAAGGTCACTAGCAGCACAATCAGAAAAAGGAGCCACGCGATTGCGCTTGCATAGCCGAGTTTGAAATAATAGAACGCCTGCTGAAACAAAAAATACACGGGAACCAGCAACGAGTCGTTGGGCCCCGTCCCTTCGCCCTTCAAGACGACGAACACGCTGTCGAAAGTCTGCAACGCACCGATCGCGCCCATGATGACGTTGAAAAAGATCAGCGGGCTGAGTTGTGGAGCAGTGATGTTCCAAAACTGCTTCGTTTCGTTCGCACCGTCGATGCTCGCGGCCTCGTAAAGTTGTTGCGGGATGCCTTTGAGCCCCGCGAGCCAGAGGATCATGCCCCCACCCGCGCCCCAGAGCCCGATTGCAATGAGCGCAGGCTTGGCCCAGGGCTCGACGACGAACCAGACCGGCGGCTGGGTGCCAAACCACGCCTGAACCGTGTGGGTCCAGACCGCATTCACGATTCCTCGGTTCGGGTCTGCGTTGAGGATCCACATCCAGAGGACGATTCCCGCGATTCCGGGGAAGATCGTAGGCAGATAAAATGCAGTGCGGTAGAAACGCAGACCGCGCACACCGGCGTTGAGGAGCATGGCGATCGCGAGACCCGTCACGATTCCGAGCGGCACACCGAGCCCGCCGATATAGAGCACGTTCATCAACGATTTGAACAACAGGTCGCGGTCCTCGGAGAAAAGCGCGGTGTAGTTGTCCCCCCCCACCCAGCGCGGGGCGTTGAAGATGTCGTAGGACGTGAAACTCAGATAAAGCGACGCAAGCATTGGGCCAAGAGTAAACACGATAAAACCAAGAATCCAGGGCGCGACGAACGCGATCCCCCACAACGCCTCGTGCCGAGTAAGTTTTCCGAGGTTTTTCTTCTTGAACCAACCAACGAACAGCGCGGAACCAAGCAGAAACCCAATTACCCCCACCACGGCAGGGATGCGAAGGTCTGCGACCGGATATTTTTCGCGGCCGTAAACTTCATCAAGGTAGTCCTGAACCTTGTCCTCCCCACTTTGCAAAGCGACTTCGGGCGTCACAGTCTCCCGCAGGGCGAGGTCCATCGCACGGACGTGCTCGTCCCACAGTCTTTGCCCGGCAAACGTCGAGGGCCGAAACTTGGAGACCAAAAGCAGTTCCATGTGGACAATGGCCGCCTCGCGGAGGTTGCCAGAAGACGGCATGAACCGCTTGGCGGCTATTTCGTTCGTTTGGATTTCTGCGGAAGGTCGAGGGACATAGAGGTGGCCGCGCTCGCGCTCGAGTTTCGCATAGGACTCCATTTCTAGCAAGCGCATCTCAGTCGATGAGATGTGCTTGATGAACTCCCATGCCATTTCCTTGTTGCGCGCGCCCTTGGGTATCACATGACAGAAGCCGCCCGCCCAGGAAATAAACTTCTGCTTTTCGGTCTGAAAACGACCCGCACCGTTGTACCGGTCGTCCGGTATGGGTGGGGGCGCGGCGCCGAAGTCCAATGTGGGGGCATACCGCGCGATTCCGGGCATGAACCAATCGCCGTCGATCTTCATGGCGATTTGTCCCGTAAAAAACGGATCGCTCTCCTCGCCCTTCAGCCCAAGACGAAACTTCTCGGAGTTGTCCATCCCGCCGAGAAGGCGATAGCCATCGACCATAAACTGGAGCGCCTCGCGCGACTCGGGCGTGTTGAGCGTACACTCGCGACCATCGGCGGACATGAAGGAGGCGTTGTTCTGGAACGCGTACATGTAGAGCCAACTGTTCCCGAAGTTGGGCATGAACCCGGCCCTCTTGAGTGCGCCGTTCTCTTCGAACTCCGTGAGGACTTTGCTGTAGGCGAGGGTCTCGCTCCATGTGCGGGGGGGGCGCGTCGGATCGAGGCCAGCGGCCAAAAGTTCGCGGGACTTCTCCTTGAACACGGCGCGGTTCCAATAGAGAACGCGTGAATCGGCCATAAACGGAATCGCGTAAACGTGACCCTCGAAAGTCGCCTCCGTCCACGGCGCGTCGTAATAGTTCTCCTTTATCGGCGTGCGCGGGTCGGTTGCCCGGTCGCGCTCGATCAAAGGATCAAGTGGCTCGAAAGCACCGAGGTAAGCCCAGTCAGGGACGGCGAAGCGGTCCTGAAAAACCACGTCGGGCGGTACTCCGCCGACGATGGCGGTCATGAGTTTTTGGGGGTTCATGCGGCCCGCGCCCATGCCGAGCATGT
>CAYYZP010000116.1:0-6488 GCA_964476165.1 uncultured Fimbriimonadaceae bacterium | reverse complement strand
GCGGGGACGCTCGCCCTCCCTCGTTCTGCACTCGGCATCCGTCACTCGACACTCGTCACGCCTCTACTCTCAGCCATGCGCATTTGAGATAGAGCGATTCGGGGAACTGGAGGGGGGCGGGGTGGTCGATATCCTGGTAGGTCATTCCCTCCAAAAAAATGCGAACGCCGCGGTCGCTTGCGGCGAGGCGGCAGACCTCCGTGAGTTCGCGTTGGTCCAATTGGTAAGAGCACGAGCAGACGATCATCCGACCGCCCGAAGCAAGGTGGGGGATGGCGCGGTGGACGAGTTTCCAGACGGCCCACTTGAGCGCGTCGCGTTTGGCCGAAGTCTTGGCGATGGCGGGCGGATCGAGAATGACCCAGTCGTACTTTTGCGTCGGTTCTTGTTCCAACCACTCGAAGACGTTGGCCTCTTCATAATCGATATCGAGCCCGTTTTCTTTTGCGTTGCGGCGCGCGATGCCGAGTGCTTCAGCATGAATATCGATCGCCTTGACCCTTGCCCCCACCTGAGCAACATGACATGAAAAAGCGCCTGTATAACAAAACGCATCAAGAACGTGCTGGCCCGCAGTGACGTGCGCGGCAAGGAGGCGGCGCGTGTTGCGCTGGTCGAGATAGAAGCCTGTTTTGAGCCCACTTTTGAGCGGCACGATGAACTTCAGACCACTTTCTTCGATCACGACTTCGTCAGGCGTCGCGCCGTGGAGGTCGCCTGTGGTGGGGGGAAGGCCCTCCTCTTCCCTGCCTGCCATGTCGCTCCGTTCGTATATGCTCTTCGCGCCCGATGCCCCCACCAGCGCGGGGAGCCAGATCGGTTTGAGCGCTTCCATTCCGAGCGACCGCACTTGCACGACCAAGTGCCCGGCGTAGTCGTCAACAATCAAACCAGGCAATTGATCCGCCTCGGAATACACGATCCGCTTGGCGTCTGTTTCCTTGACCAGCGATTCTCTTTGCTTGATCGCCGTTGCAAAGCGCGAGGCAAAAAACTGTTCGTTTATCTGTTCGTCGCACTTGGTGAGCACACGAAAACGAAAGCGGCACTTGCCGTTCCAGGTGCCGATGGCGAGGAACTCGCCTTCCGACGACTCGAGTCGCGCGAGCGTGCCGTCCTTGATATCGCCGCTCGTGCGCAGCACTTCCCCCCTCTGAATCCAGGGATAGTTGTTGCGCACTTTTCTTTCTTTTCCGGGCTTGAGGACGATCGTTCCGATGGGAAGCACGGCGGATACGTTACCTGGGGTGCAAAGGTAGACTCCCAGGTTCAAGATGAGCCTCAAGGACACGCTGAACCTGCCCGACCCAGAGTTTACGATCCCGATGCGGGCGAACCTGCCCGAACTCGAGCCGAAGATCCAGCAGAAGTGGGCGGAGATGGGCATCTACGAGGCGATCCAAAAAGCGCGAAAAGACGCGCCGACGTATGTCCTGCACGATGGGCCACCTTATACGAACGGACCGATCCACATCGGCACCGCGCTCAACAAAATTTTGAAAGACTTCGTGGTAAAGAGCCAGTCGCTGATGGGCAAGCGCGCGCCTTATGTGCCTGGATATGACAACCACGGACTGCCGATCGAGCAGGCGGTCAACAAAAGATTTGCTGAGAAAAAAGAGAAGCCTGGACTTGTCGAGTTTCGTCAGGCGTGTCGCGAGCACGCGGAGCAATACATCGAAGTGCAGAACCAGCAGTTCCAGCGCCTCGGTGTTTTTGGCGCGTGGGACCGCTATTATTCTTCGCTCGAAGCGCCTTATGAGGCCGAGATCATTCGCGTTTTCAACCGCCTCGTCACAAACGGTTATGTGTACCGTGGATTGCGGCCCGTTTTGTGGAGTCCCACCGCACAGACTGCGCTGGCCGACACAGAGATAATCTATAAGGACCACACGTCGAAGGCGATCTACGTTCGGTTTCCATTGCTGAACGATGTTAAGGGTGTGTTTGCTGGCTTGTCCAACGTGTTCGCCGTGATCTGGACGACAACGCCGTGGACGATCCCGGCCAATCTCGCCGTCGCGTTCCATCCTGACTTTGAATACGAGGTCGTCCGGGTGGGGGACGTACACTATGTGCTTCTCGGCGATCGGGTGGGGGCGACGATGGAGGCTTGCGGCTTTGGGTCGTATGAGACTGTAAAGCGGTTCAAGGGCGCAGAGGTCGAGCGTGTCGAGGTCAAACATCCGGTTTATGATCGACCTTCACTCGCAGTTTTGGCGACCTACGTGACGACCGAAGACGGAACGGGCGTGGTCCACACGGCGCCTGGGCACGGTCGTGACGATTTTTATACAGGACAGCGCTATGGCCTCCCTGTGCTTTGCCCAGTGAACGAGCGAGGCATCTTGACCGAAGAGGCGGGAGAGTTCGCGGGCGTGAGTTACAAGGATTGTGATGTCGTCGTCGTGGACAGGTTGCGCGAACTTGGAAACCTGTTGCACGTCTCGGACTTTCAGCACTCGTATCCTCACGCCGAGCGGGACGAGAAGCCCGTCATCTTTCGCGCGACCGAGCAGTGGTTCATCGGCATCGATGCGCCGTTCCACCTCGATCCCTCAATGACTCTGCGACAAAAAATGATGCTAGAGATCGAAGACGTGAAATGGTTTCCGCAGAGCGGCTATAAGCGTCTGCGTGGCATGATCGAGAACCGTCCGGACTGGTGCATCAGCCGCCAGAGGCCGTGGGGCGTGGGCATTCCGATTTTTTATGGCGCTGAAAGCGGCGAGCCAGTGATGGACTCGGTGGCGATAGAAGCGGTCGCTGCATTTGTCGAGAAGCACGGCTCGGACGCTTGGTACTCTGCCCCCCCCTCTGACATCCTACCCAAGGGTTACAAGCACCCGAAGACTGGTGAGACCGAGTTTCGGAAAGAAGTCGATGTGTTCGACGTGTGGTTCGACAGCGGATGTACTTCACAGTGCGTTTTGGAAGGAAAGGTCGAGCCGCGTTGGAAAGAAGAACTTCCCGCCGACATGTACCTCGAGGGGTCGGACCAACATCGAGGATGGTTCAATGTGTCTCTTATCATTGGTGTAGCGTGTACTGGCAGCGCGCCTTACCGAGAAGTGATGACCCACGGCTGGGTGCTCGATGACAAGGGGATGAAGCAGTCTAAGCGGCTTGGAAACGTCGTCGATCCGGTGGTCGTTTGCAACAAATACGGCGCGGACATCCTGCGACTGTGGGCCGCGAAGGTCGATTACAACGAGGACATGCCGTGCTCGGACAAACTTCTCGAAGCCACGGGCGAGCACTATCGCCGAATCCGGAACACGCTGAGGTTTTTGCTGGCGAACCTTTACGACTACGAGGGCTTTGACGGAGAACTTGAGAAGATCGACCAGTGGGCGATCGAAGAAAGCACGCTGCTCGTGTCCGGGTGTCTGACCGCTTATGCACGATACGACTTTGGCAAAGTGTTTCGGGACGTACACGACTTTTGCGACCGTAAGATGTCGGCGTTCTATCTCGACGCGATCAAGGACAGGGTGTATTGCGACGGCAAGGATTGGCGCGAGCGTCGATCTGCGCAGAAGGCATGCCATGAGATTCTCGTGAGGCTGACGAAACTCGTTTCGCCGATTCTGATGCACACCGCAGAAGAAGTCTACGAACTAATCCCGCACTATGGTCGCAAGCCATCGGTCCACTTGGACACTCTTGCCGCTCAGTCGAGAACAGAGTGGCTGCGAGCAAGCACACTGCACCAAGCAGTCAATATGATTCTCACACTGCGTGACTTTATGGCCGTACAACTTGAAGGATGGAAATCGAATTCCGGCGTCAAGGATTCACAAGATGTCGACGTCGTACTAAACTGTCCAAACGAGTTCTTTGAATCTCTTAAACCATTCAAGCACGATCTGGCGAACTTTTTCCGAGTCGCGTCGATGACCGTTCAAGAAGGAGAACTGTCTGTCGCGTTCGAGCAAAGCACCTATCTCAAGTGCGAACGGAGCCGCGTGCGGAGACCGGACGTCGCCTTGGTCGATTGGAACGGCGAGAAACTCCCTCTGAGCGAAAGGGACCGCAGGGCGCTGGGAATCGCCTGATGCGCAAGACGTTTTTCTTCATCGCGTTCACGATGATCCTCGTCGACCAAATCACCAAGATCTGGGCGCGCGGAGCGGCGAACTGGACCGAGGGCCAGACGTTCTTGTCGCTTTGGCCCGGAGTGTTCGAACTTAAACTCGTTTACAACCGCGGCATCGCGTTCGGACTTTTGCAAGGCTCAGGCGTGTGGCTCGCGCCTGCGGCGCTCGCGATCGCGGTGGGGGCAGCGTGGTACAGCGTCAAGCACCGCGACGAACCGCGCTGGTCGCACGTGACGATGGCGCTGCTTTTTGCAGGCGCGATTGGAAACCTGATCGACCGTGTGGCGTTCAACCAGGTCACCGACCTCTTTTATTTGCGCGTCATCGACTTTCCCGTGTTCAACGTCGCAGACGTGTGCATCACGGTCGCGGGAGCCATGCTCGCCCTGAGTGCGCTCAGCGAAATGTTCGCCAAAAAGCACGACGCGCCCGATCCGGTCGAAGCCGAAACCGTGACGACGAGCCCTGAAAACCCCGCTCCGTGAAACGGCGTGCGCCGCGCCGTGGTATACGTTGATGGGTACCAAATGAGGAGACTTCCGTTCGGTTCAGGCTGGGTTCTGCTTGCGGCGGCGGCGCTGCCGTTCGTCGTCGAGGTGGCCAAGCCCTTGGCCAAGGCCGTCGGCAAGGGTTTTCGCAAATTGGGAGAGATGATCGACGAGGCTTCGGACGAAGTCGAAAAGTGCGCGACTGAGGCGGAAGATTTAGCGGCAAAAGCGTCTAAAGCAGACACCGCCACAAAACCGACGACCAAGAAGCCTGCGGCCAAAAAGCCCGCGACGAAAAAGACCGCATCGAAGAAAAGCGCACCAAAGGCAAGCACACCCCCACCGCGCCACGAGCCGCCAAAGCCAACAGTCGTGCAGTCGGCGTCGATGAGAGCACAGAATCCGACCACAGGCGCCCGACGTCGCCCGCCGAGAGACATCGAGACCGGATAATCAGTACTTCGGCAACACCCAGGGTTTGCGATATTCGCGGTCGTAGGCGCTCGTGTCTTTTCCTGCGCTACCGACGATGTCCATCGATTTCTTGCTCCACCGCACAGTCTTTCCGCTGAACAGCGCGGCGTTGGAAAGGTGGCACACCATCGTCGTCTGCGCGATCGAGCCGAGCGTGGCGCGCGGCTTCTGCCTAGACTTGACACAATCGAGGAAGTTGCGCCAATGGTTCGTTGGCACGGGATCGACTTCGACTTTCGGCATTTCTTTTCCGTCAGGGTCGAGGATGGTCCACCCCCCCCTCCAGACGCGCACGGTGCCGCCTTCTGATCCGACGAACTCGGTGCAGTGGCCCGGCTTTCCAGGATGGTCGCGCAGGACCGACCAAGTCATCAGAAACTGAGGGTCGTCAAACTTGTAGACCGCCTCGATGGTGTCGGGGGCGTCGCGGTCGTCGCCGACGAACGCCCATTTTCCGCCGTAGGCGGTGACTTCGGTCGGCATGACGAGGTCCTGGTCCCTGCTCATCCCTAGTAGCGCGATGTCCATCATGTGGACGCCCCAATCGGTGGTGAGTCCCCCACCCGTGTTGAGCATCCATCGCCAGTTCCAGTGCGTGTTGGTCTCCTTGTACGGGGGCATCGCTGCGGGGCCACACCAAAAGTCATAGTCCATCGTGCTGGGGGGGGCGACAGGATTTTTGTTGCCAAGCTTCGTGCCATCGGAGATCCACGCGCGACAATGATTGACTTTGCCGAGTTTCCCTGAGCGAACGTATGCGATGGCGTCAGTGAACTCTTTGTCGCTGCGCTGCCAGGTGCCGACTTGCACAATGCGTCCAAACTTTCGCTGCGCGGCGACCATGGCTTTGGCTTCGATGATGTTGTGGCTGATCGGCTTTTCGCAATAGATGTCCTTGCCCGCCTCGCACGTGTGGACGAGGTTGAGCGCGTGCCAGTGGTCGGGGGTGCCGATGATGATGGCGTCGATGTCCTTGCGCTCGAGCATCTTGCGGTAGTCGCTGAAGACCTGCGGTGTGTGACCGTATTTTTCTTCGATGGACTTGATGTCGCCCGTCATACGCGCGCTGTCGACGTCGCAGACTGCCGCTACGTCTACGTCGGGCTGCTCCATGAATCTGCGCATGTTGGCCGCGCCCATGCCGCCGCAACCGATGAGCCCGAACACGACCTTGTCGTTCGGGCTCGCCTGCCCTTTCGCCCGGGCTGTGGATGGGATTCCGAGCCCGATCCCCACCGCCGTTGCCGTCGTCGCCGCCAAAAACTCCCGTCGTGTCTGCCTTTTCCGTGCCATGTCCTTCACCGATCGGGCCCAGTATGCCCGGTTTCGGGAGGATTTGGCTCATTGGGCCAGATTGACGCGGCTCTTACTTCGGGCGGATATAATCTGGCTCCCTCGTGGGCGGTTAGCTCAGTTGGTAGAGCAC
>CAYYZP010000115.1:0-7775 GCA_964476165.1 uncultured Fimbriimonadaceae bacterium | reverse complement strand
GATCGGCGGTCGCCGTATGCAAAGGTAAGGTCGCCTACGCGCGCTTACCGGCAAAGGAACTCCGCTCGTACATGAGCAAGAACAAAGACGCAGGGTTTGTTATGCTCGCCAATCTTTCCAGAGTATTAACCATGCGCCTGCGCAAAACGAACTCTAGCCTCGAAGCCCTGCGTGACAAAACCTCCGATCCCTGGGAACACGCGATTTAATCACATCCATTACCAAACCTTAACCCAGAGAGCCCTCTGGTTAACCCCTGTTTAATCTCCCCCTCCAATACTGGTTCGGTTAGTGTCGCTTTTGCAAAAGCAGAGACGGCATTCAGATGGAGGAACATAGGAATTGAAGAAACACTCGTGGGCACTCGCCGCACTCGCTGTACTACCTGCGCTTGCGTTGCCCCAACAGCACGGAACCACATCATCGACCGCTGGCGACGTTGTCCAACAGAGCCAGCAACGACCAATGACCAAGGATGAGGCCAAACAAAGCCTCGAAGTCGTCGAGCGCGAAGCAAAGGCGCTTGCCGGCCAATCGCGTGAAATCGCGATCCGCATCGGAGAACTCGCACTTAAGGGCGACCTCTCGAAAGACGAAAAAGCAAGCGACGAACTCAGGAAACTGATCCAAGACCTCCAACAGGTCAATGACCGCCTTACGACCCTCGAGTCGTTCATGAACATGGTCAAAGGTTGGATCGAAGGACAGAACGAGTCGTTGCCCATCATGGCCAATGACATTGCGGCCCTTAAGCGCGCGACGGACTCGAACTATGTCCAGTTCCAATGGAAGGACACAGACGAGACGGGCAAACACCAGCACTCGTTCATGTTGCGCCGCGTCCGTTTCGGTGGCAAGTGGAAGATCGACGCTAACACCGAGTCGAAGATCACGTTCGACGTTGCCACAGGAAGCAACCAGACAGCGGCGGAACTCAAGGACGCCATCCTCACTTGGACGCTTTTGCCGTCCGACGTGACGGCTGGCACCAAGTTGAGTGCCGGCCAGTTCTCAAACCCGCTCGGATATGAGATCGCCCGCTCTTCGAGCGAACGCGAGTTTCCGGAGCGCGCGAAATACAACCGAACGATGTGGGACGGCGAGCGCATCCGCGGCGCAATGATCGAGCACGGAGTGGACAAGAACACCACGCTCTTCGCAGGCGTCTCGAACTCGCTCTCCGTCAAGGATACTGAAGGGCTCAACTTGACGCCTGGCCAAGGCGGACGCATGTCCGGATTTGCTGGGTTTCGATACGAGACTCCGAACGCAGGCTTTGGCGTTTCATTCTGGAACGGCAAGCGGCCTGAGACCGCAGGCGGCGCACCGGAAGTCACCCGTCAGTTCATCTACGCGAACGCTGAGTACATCGGGCTGATCGACGAAAACGTTTGGCTCAGGGCCGAGGGAATGCAAGGACGCGACCGCATCCCTGGAAAGATCACAGGCGCCCAAGACATGGACGGATATCACGTGATCCTCGGCTACACGATCGACCAACGCAACCAGTTCTTCACGAAGTTCTCAGACTTCGATCCGAACAAGGACGTCGACATCAATTCGTACAAGGAATACGGCCTCGGATATCGGTACTACATCAACCCTGGCGCAATGTTCACGACGACATACGAAGTGGTGGAGGATCAGTCGAAGGCCCGGGTGCGGTTCAACTCCCTCACCATGCGTTACCAATACAAGTTCTAAAGACTTGTTGAAAAACCAATTCGCACGAGAAAGAAAATGAAAACAATAAGCAAACGAACTAAATGGGTCCCGCTCGCAGCGATCGGCCTCGCATCATTGAGTGCGATCGCCGCAGTGCGGACCTCGTCCATTACGATCAAAGGCTCCGACACTATGCTGATCCTCAACCAGAGATGGGCCGAGGTCTATGGGTCGGACCACCCCCAGACTGCCATCAATGTGACGGGCGGCGGCTCGAGCATCGGCATCAACGCCTTCGTCAACGGGGTCGCTGACATTGCGGCCGCTTCGAGACCGATGAAGAAGTCAGAGATCGACAAGGCGCGCAGCCGAGGCAGCGTCGCCACCGAGATTCCGGTCGCCCTCGACGGTCTGGCGATCTGCGTCAACGAAAAGAACCCGGTCAAGTCGCTCTCGATGGAGCAACTGAGGAAGATCTACGTCGGTCAAGTGACGAACTGGAGCCAGGTCGGCGGATCAAACATGCAGATCGTCGTCTTCAGCCGCGACAGCAACTCTGGCACTTATGGGTTCTTCCAGGCCACCGTCCTCAAGAACCAGAACTGGGGCAAGGGTGTTCGCTTCCTTTCTTCCACTTCAGAAGAGTCGCGAGAAGTCGGACGCACGCAAGGCGGTATCGCCTACGGCGGAGTCGCCTACTTCGCGCACGATAGGAATCTAAGAATCGTACCGGTCTCGCTCAAGGACGGCGAGGAGCCGATTGCCCCTACTGAGGACAACGTGAGATCAAAGAAGTACCCGATCTGGAGGTTCCTCTACTTCTACACCAATGGAAAGCCAAAAGGCGACATGAAGGCGTTCGTCGATTGGTGCCTTTCGAACGAAGGGCAGAAAGTGGTGGAAGAGGTCGGATACTACTCTCTGAAATAGTCCCCTCCAGCAAATGCCCGGCGGCCCTGCACAGGCCGTCGGGCGGTGGGCAAACGAGATGAAGTTGCGTATCTTTGAGGATCGACTGATGACGGGCCTGGTCTATTCGTCCGGGCTCGCCGTCATTTTGATCGTCGTGGCGATCCTCTTCTATTTGGGAGGCGAGTCCAAGTACGCCTTCCAGCAAGGATTTGGATATGGCTACCGGTTCGCGCTTGGCACAAATCAAACTGCTCCAGACTACTCCGTCGAGTTCGATCCGAACGCGACTTTATTGACTGCAAACAGCGAAGGCGACGACGGCATTGATGAAAAAGAGGAGGACATTCTGATGCCGACGGTCGAGTCGCTCACGGGCACCAGCGCGTTTGGCACAGGCGCTGCTCACGTCGAACTGCTCTCAAAGGTCGGAGAAGGCGAAATTTATCGCGACGACTGGCGCAGACCAAAACCTGCTGAATGGGCAGAGAACTATTTCCTCATCGCGTTTGCCACGCCCGAACACAAGGAGCAGACAATGACCTTGCGCTGGATTCCTGACGCGAGTTTTGATCCAAGCCTTGCGCCCTATGACATTTCTTTGGAATTGGTCAAGGCGCCAGAAGGAGTAACCACCACCCCGATTGTAATTGATCTTGTGAAACAGCCGTCTGGGAGCATCGAGGTTCCAACATATATCGCCAAAAACGATGCGGAACGCAAGGACGGCTATGTTTTCGAGATGACCGCTCGCCCCAAAACAACGACCCTCTTTGCGACGGTCGGGAATTTTTTCCGAACGGATTGGGCGCCAACGCTCGTTTATCCAAGGTTTGGGTTCTTGCCACTGTTGCTTGGGACGCTCGCAATGGTGACGATCGCGATGGTCCTCGCCGCGCCCGCGTCCATCTACCTCGCAATCTTCTTGAGCGAGGTCGGTCACTCGCGGATTCGAGAGATTCTTAAGCCCATCGTCGAACTCCTGTCGAGCGTCCCGACGGTCGTCCTTGGGTTTTTCGGTGTCATCTTGTTGGCTCCTTGGCTACAGGGGATCGCAGGAAGGTTCTTCCCAGTCGAATCGGGCCGAATGCTTGCGACTGCTGCCATCATCCTCGCGGTCCTGCTCGTTCCGATCATGACCACGATCGCTGAGGACGCGCTTCGCTCGGTTCCAAACTACCTTCGCGACGGCGCGGTCGCACTTGGCCTCACGCGAAGGGAAGCGCTCAAGTGCGTCATTCTGCCCGCTGCTAAAACAGGCATCATCGCCGCGCTCCTCCTTGGACTTTCGCGCGGGGTGGGGGAGACGATGATCGTTTGGATGCTGAGCGGAGGGACCGCGCGAATGCCTCAGTTCGGAAGCCCTTCGCAGGCCGCAGAAAACCTGTTCAGGCCCGCGAGCGGAATTCCGGACCGCATTGGGACCGAACTTGGAAACGTCGCGTTTGAAAGCCCGCACTACGGGCACCTCTTTTTATTGGGGCTCGTGCTCTACTTGGTCACCTTGGCGATCAATCTCTACGGCTATCGCCTAGCCAGGAGAGCGGCGTGGCAGGGCTAGTCATCGATCTGTCCCCGCTTGCGCAAATGACAAGGGCGCGCGATATTCATCGTGGTCGTCGCGATCTGTCTTTCACCCTAGCGGTCGTTTCGATCAGCACATTGATCCTTGCTGGGACGGTTCTCCTTATTGGAACGATCGTGACCAATGGCGTCCACGCCATCGATTGGAGTTTTTTGTCTGAGCCGCCTATCGAGGGCATGTCCGCTGGGGGGATATGGCCGATGATCCGAGGTTCTCTCCTTCTGATGTTCGGGACGCTTATAGCAACGTTGCCGATAGGGATCCTCGGCGGGATTTTCATGGCCGAATACGTCGGCAAGTCACGATGGGTCCACCTTGTCAAATCGTTGGTGACGAGCCTTGCGGGGACTCCCTCCATCGTCTTCGGGCTCTTTGGGTTTGCAGTCTTCGTATTGATGCTCAAGTTCGGTGTGAGCCTCCTCGCTGGCTGGCTGACCTTGACCGTCATGTCACTCCCGATCGTCGTCTTGACGACCGAAGAAGCGATTCGCGCAGTGCCGGATTCGTTGATCGACGGCGGCCTCGCACTGGGACTCAGCCGTTGGCAAGTCGTCCGCCGCGTCATGGTTCCTCACGCGCTTCCAGGAATCCTGACTGGACTTGTGCTTGCAGTCAGCAGGGCCGCCGGAGAAGCCCCCCCCATCTTGCTCACGGCAGGAATCTACTACTCAACCGTGACGCCAGGAATCAGCATGGAGACGATCCATCAGCCAGTTGCAAACCTGCCCTACCATCTTGCCGAAGCCTATCGCCAAAGCGCAGTGATCCCCGAACGCATTGTGTGGGGAACGTGCTTTGTGTTGATGGCGCTGATTCTTGCGGTCAATCTGCTGAGCATTTTTGTGAGAGCCCACATTCGAAAGAGGAAAGTCTTATGAGCCTGAGACTATTAGAAGAAATGGAGACCAAAAGCCAAGACAATGTTCTTACGGTCGACGATCTGACCGTAAAGTACAGTTCTGTCATTGCCCTCGACGGTGTCAATATTGGTGTCCCGCGGAGAGGAGTGACCGCGTTCATCGGCCCGAGCGGTTGCGGCAAATCGACGCTCCTGCGGTGCTTCAATCGCATGAACGATCGAATCCAGGGTTTCTCTCTGCACGGTTCGGTGAAGGTAGACGGGCACGATCCTTACCACCGCTCTTCGGACATGCTCGCTCTTCGACGAAGAGTCGGAATGGTGTTCCAAAAGGCAAACCCGTTCCCCAAATCCATCTACGAGAACGTCGCTATCGGTCCACGGATCCATTACGGTCTCACGGGTTCGGCCCTAGACGAAACGGTCGAACGGGCCCTCCGGTGGGCTGCGCTCTGGGACGAAGTTAAAGACGTTCTCAAATCTAAGCAGGGTTTGGCCCTTTCAGGCGGACAACAACAAAGACTGTGTATCGCTAGGATGCTCGCCATTGAGCCGGACGTCGTACTGATGGACGAGCCGTGTTCTGCGCTCGATCCAATCAGCACCGCAAAGATCGAAGACCTGATTCTCGAACTTGCGAAGTCGAAGACCGTCGTGATCGTGACCCACAATCTGCAACAGGCAGAGCGCGTGAGCGCCCATACGGCGTTCTTCATGTACGGTCGGCTCATCGAAATGTCGGACACACCAACGATGTTCTCGCGGCCAACCAGCGCATCGACCCGTGACTACGTTGCAGGCGTGTTTGGCTAAGGGCGCAAGAGCTTCCTTGTGGAAAAACTGTGGAAAGCAAACACGAAATGCACACCCAAGTTTAGAGGAAGATTAAGAGGTACTCTCGCGGATCGCTCTTGTGGCCCCATTGCAAAGAGCGTCATGGAGACACTCTTTGAAAGCACCTCTTATCGCACTCATGTCGGTTGCACCGCTTTGCTCATTTGCAGAAGGCAGCCGCGAATCAATAAGTCTCTCACAGCCATTCTTGTCGCTGACCGGCGACGGAGAACCATCGACGATCGCCAGCAAGCCAGTAGGCGACACCGACAAGGTCACGTTTTCGAACTATTTCCAGTTCCAATATCGGGACACTGACCAATCAGGAAAGACGCAGCACAGTTTCGAGGCGCGACGGATCCGGCTCGGCGCGACGATGGAGATCAACGAGCGCGCGACCGCTAAGGTCAGTTACGACATGGCGGCCAACACGGACCGAAGCGACGGAGAACTCAAAGACTTCCTCTTGACATACAAGCCTGGTCAGGAAGGACTGTCGATCATTGGTGGCCAGTTTGCCTTGCCCATCGGCTACGAGACTGCGACGAGCAACAGCGTCCTTGAGTTTCCAGAGCGCGTGACGGTCAACCGGACGCTCTTTAGCGACGAGCGGATCCGTGGCGTGATGGTCGAGCAGAAGGGAAGCACCGGCACCTCTTGGTACGCGGGCGTTTCAAACTCGCTGACCACCAAGGACAAGGAGCAGGACAACTTGGCCCCTGGAACGGGCGGGCAGTTGGCAGGTTTTGTCGGTGTCAAGCACGACGCTGGCGACACGAAGTTTGGCATCGGTTATTTCGCTGGCAAACGACCGGAGTTCGTCGGCACGGTGGCTACTTCGCCGGAAGTCGACAGGCGGTTCCTCGTCGTCGATGGTCAGATGAACAACTTGCTCACTCCTGGCCTTTTTCTCAAAGCTGAAGTGTTGATGGGCCAAGACCGCGTCCCAAGTACGACGGGCGGCGTAGGTCTGGTGGCGAACGATCTGAACGGTTACCACGCGACGCTCGGCTACAAAACGAGCGAACTCACCGACGTCTTTGTCCGACTGTCGGTCTTTGATCCGAACGAGGATACTGACGGCGACGCGATCAAAGAATACGGGGTCGCGCTGCGTTACAGCCTCGGAAAAGGCGCGAACTTTACTGTCTCGCACGAGATCTTTGAAGACGCAGCAGTCGCAAACAGTCCGTACCAGGTCTGCACGTTCCGCGTACAGTTCAAATTCTAAGAACTCCGACTGGGTGCTTTGCAAGTCGTGGAGCGTTATTGAGGTGGGCGGACTGTTGCAGTCCGGCCCACGCAAACGACTTCATATCGTTTGCCTGCAACGTGCATGCCCTTGAAAGTGACCTTTTTCCAGGCAGAGGGCAGGTTGGGCCGGAACACCAGCCATTTACCGTTTGCCATCTCGATCTTGGTGTCTCTTGGCTTGGGGTGATCGACGATACGGGCACCGATAAATCCGTAAATGACGGCATTGAGGCACCCGGCCGCACCCGTTGAAAAGTAGGTCAAGTCCTGCCTTCCCGGCCTTTCACTAAAAAGGAGGAGGGGGTTCCCATCAGTGTATTGTTTCCAACTTTCGAGCCAAATCTTATACGCATCGTCAGCGTTTCCGTAACGCGCTCTGATCAGGGTGTACACGCTCAGCGACATAGCGGGGCCGTTCGGAGACTCCTTTCCCTCAAACCGTTTTAGGAAGCCAACGGGGTCTGTGACAAGGTCATCGCGCGCAAGGGGCCAAAGCACGAGGGGTGCGGCGGCCTGTTGGTAGGCGCGTTCCGGATCGCCTTCGTAAGCCACGAGTTCACCCCTGGCGTTCTTCGGAAAGTGCATGTTCGAAGTTATGCCGAGGTACTTTTTGATCGTCCAGTCGACGACCGCGTTGGTGTAGAGGCAGTTGTCGCCCACGAACCACTC
>CAYYZP010000114.1:0-2676 GCA_964476165.1 uncultured Fimbriimonadaceae bacterium | reverse complement strand
GTTAAGACGGATGTCAGGTCGGTACATTGTCGTGTGCTCGACGCTGACGAACGCAGTTCACTGGAGAAAGCGGAGCGTGCGATCAACAAGTCTCTCAAAAAGTCACCGATCGCTCGAGGCGAGGCGCTTTGTGACCTTTTCGCGGATTATGCGCTCGTCAGCGAGTTCGACGGCGCACTTGCCTTGATCTTTGGGGAAGACAAGTCGTCTGAGGAGTACGAACATCGGCGGATCGAGATGTTCGTGGCAGCGGGTTACCAGTTCGGGCCCGTGATGACTGAACAAGACCCAGAACTCGAGCGACTCATCACCCAGCGCGACGCGCTGATGAAGGAAGGCAAAAACGCCGAGGCGCTGCCCGTTGCGGAAAAGGTCGTCGAACTTCTCGCCGCGCACAAGCCGGACACCGTCGAACACGCCATCGCCCTCCGCATGGTGGGGGACGTGTACTTGGCACTCAACAAGCCCAACGACGCGCAACAGCATTTTTCGAACAGTATCCGAATTTTCGAGGTGGCAGGTTCAGTGAATACATTGGAAGCCGCTAGTGCATTTCACAATTTAGGTCGAGCATTCAATGCGATTCAAGATTTCGATCAGGCGTTAGAACAGTTTAGATCAGCGACTCGGTTGCGAGAGCACCTTGCACCTGGCTCATTGGATTTAGCGAACAGCCTCCTCGCACAAGGAGTGATGTCATTCGGACGAGGTGACCTGGATAATGCGCAACTCAGTTGCGATGCCGCGCTCCAAATTTTTGAGAAGCTGGCACCGGGTTCGATCGAAGTAGCTACTGTTTATGGGAATCTTGGGAATGTCGCATGGAGCCGTGGATTATTCGACATGGCTCAAAAGCGGTATGGGGCTGCGCTTGCCATATTTGAAGAACTCGATCCTGGATCGCTTAGACTTGCAACAATTGTCATGAATTTGGGAACCCTGGCGTCAGAGCGTGGAAACCTTGATCTTGCCCAACAGAGGTATGAAGCAGCGCTTGCAATCCGGGAGCGTTTAGCGCCTGGATCACTGGCTGTTGCAACTTGTCTCAACAACTTGGGAGCATTGGCAGGAAGCCGCGGCGATCTGGAACTTGCCCAAAATCGATTTGAAGCTGCCTTGAAAATTAGGGAGAATCGCGCCCCGGGTTCATTGGCTGTGGCAACCAGTCTAAATCACCTTGGGTCTGTTGCCTACTTGCGAGGAGAAATGAATCTTGCCCAAAGCCGATACGAATCCGCTCTGGGAATCAGAGAACGGTTTGCTCCAGGCTCACTTGACGTCGCAACGTGTCTCAACAATCTTGGTACAGTCGCAATCAGCCTTGGTGAACTTGATATTGCCCAGAAGCGCTTTGAGGCCTCTTTGGCGATTGTAGAGCAATTAGCCCCTGGATCGCTTGATTGCGCGTCAAGCCTCAATGATCTCGGGGTCGTGGCAAGAACTCGTGGCGACATGAATCTTGCCACCAGCTTTTTCGAAAGGGCGTTAGCGCTGAGAGAAAAACTTTCGCCGGGCTCTCTCGATGTGTCGACCACTTTAAAGGATATGGAAATCCTTGAACACTTGCGAGGCAAGTTAAGAGCTGCCAACGAACTGTTCCTTCGGCGGACTAGAGTTATTTTGGAATTGCAAATTGGGAACGCGAATTCTGGGACAGAAGACAGAAACGTCAACGCTTATTCGACTGACGTTCTTTCTCAGTTCGGTGTAGCGTCTGGCGCGGAAGTGTCTGGACGAATGTATGTTGCGTTTTCATTGTTAAGGAGTCTGCGCTTATTCATCGAATCACGATTACAAGCGTCAGCCCATGCCGCTGAGGCGGATCAAGAGGTGCAATTCGCTCGAAATGGGTTCATCGCCGCAATACAGTCCGAAGGTGACTGGGTACTTTCGCGAACGGTGGGGATGGACGAGAAGGCGTTCGACGACCGGCTTTTGGAACTGCGTGTTACAACAGACAGGGCGCGGCGGGAGTTGGCGGAGGCGCTGAAGGCGAAGGACCCGCGGCTCGGAGAGCCGGAGGAGTTCACGGTGGGGGACGTCCAGGCGGGGGTCCCGGTGGGGGCGGCTCTGGTGGAGTACCAGCGCGTGTACGGCTGGGACTTCGAGAAGAGGGAGCAGACCGAGGACGAGTACGGCGCGTTCGTAATTGAGAAGGGCAAGGAGCCAAGGTGGGTGAAACTTGGACCGGCAAAGGAGATCGACGAGCGGGTGGGGGCTTTCCAGACTCTCATCGATAGTGGGAGCGAGGAGGAACTGCGCAAGGTGGGGGCGGAACTCTATGGGCTGCTGATAAAGCCGCTCGGCGACGTGCCCAAGGACCTAGTCATCGCCCCGGACGCCTCGCTCCACCAACTGCCGTTCTCGGCTCTAGTGGACGAGGGCGGGAAGTACCTTCTGGAGACGACGATGGTGAGCACCGTCGGCTCTGGCAGGGACCTCGTCGAGGCGCAGACCGGGACGCCCGCACCACAATCGGGGGGGGCGGTCGTTTTTTCAGCTCCTGCGTACGATGCGACGGCGAAGGAACTGGAGGCGAGACCTTTCCAGGTCGCCCCCCTCCGCGGCGGTGGGGGCACTGGAAAGTGGGAGCCGCTCAGTGGCGCACAGGAAGAGGGCGAGGCCGTGGCACGGCTACTCGGCACGACCCCCACCACCGGCGCCGACGCGACCGAG
>CAYYZP010000113.1:0-2938 GCA_964476165.1 uncultured Fimbriimonadaceae bacterium | reverse complement strand
GGCAAGATCATGCGCCGCCTGTTGCGCGACGTGGCCGAGGGCCGCATCCTAGGCGACACGACGACGCTCGCCGATCCCGCCGTCGTCGCCTCGCTAAAAGACCAGTACGAGAGCAAGGAGTCTTAGCTTCCTTCGACGTATTTTTTGAGCGCGTCGAGTTTGCGATCCCAGGCGGCTGCGCGCTGGGTCAGCCATGTTCCTGCTTGGTCGAGCGCGTCTGCGTGCAAGGAGCGAACGACGCGGCGGCCAGCAATCTTCTTTTTGACGACCTTTGCGTCCTCCAAGAGTTTCAGGTGCTTTGTCGCCGCTTGACGCGACATGCCGAGTCCTTCGAGCAATTCTCCAGTCGGCTGGGGACCATTCTCTCCAAGCCGACGAACGATCTCAAGTCGGGTCGCGTCTCCCAGCGCGTGGAAAACCTCGTGCCGAAGCGCCATCAATTCTCTCGCTTTGAATTTCGAATTCCTTCTTCGACGAACGCACGGAACTCCTCGAGTTCCCAGTCCCAGCCGCCAGAGTTGAGTTCGACGCACTTGTCTCGACGCGACTCAGGAATGTTCTCGAACCCGCTCTCCACAAGCGTCAATTTGGTCCCTTCTGGGTGGTCTTCGAGTTCAAATCTGACCGTTGACATCTCATCTAACGAGTACTTGTCGAGCGGGCAGTCCTCGCCTGGGTGCCAGCGATAGGCAAAGGAGCGCAATTCCACGCGTTCCGTCACGATTGCCCAGCACTTGCCGTGCTTGCCGAAGTCCAGGGCAAGGGTCTCCCCTACGCGGAACTCGCCTTCCACCTTCTCGCTGAACCAGCCAGTCCAGCCTTCCGGAGTCACAATCGCATTCCAGACGCTGGTCTTTGGCGCCCGAAGCAAGAGTTCCTTTCTGATTTCTAGAGTCGATTCATTGATCATCATGCAACCTCTGAACTGCATGATATCACGGTTTCTCTGAAAATGCAACTAGTTGGTTGCATTTTGGGACCTTTCTTCGACAGCTAGGCAGCGTCTGCACTCTGGAGCTGACCATGACAGGAAAATGAGCCAGACTTAACCTTGTGTTAATGGGGCGGACATACATTGGACTCACGGAATGAAAACTAGCAACTCATTATTCTTGCTTTTCGGCTTGTTTGGCCTGGTGCTGGCCGCAGGATGCGGTTCCCAAGACACCCAGTTGGACCCCAACGCCGCCGCGCCGGCAGCAGAAAAGCAGACCCTTACGATCAAGGGCTCGGACACCATGGTCCAATTGGCGCAAGCATGGGCCCAAGACTTTATGAAAGACCACCCCGAAATCTCCGTAACCGTGACGGGTGGGGGATCGAACACAGGCATCGCGGCCCTGATGAACAAGGGCACCGACATCGCCAACGCGTCGCGGCCCATGAAGCCTGAGGAGACCGACGCCGCCAAAACGAGCGGAGTCGCCGTCCAAGAGTTCACCGTCGCGCAAGACGCGCTCTCGATCGTCGTCAATCCAAAGAACACGATCAAAGAACTGACGCTCGCACAAATAAAAGACATCTATCAGGGCAAAGTCACAAACTGGAATCAGGTGGGGGGACCCGACATGAACATCGTCGTGAACAGCCGTGAGTCCTCGTCTGGCACCTACACGTTCTTCCAAGAGCACGTCCTGAAGAAGGAGCCGTTCGCAGACCAGGTCATGTACCAGCCTTCGACGTCGCAGATCATCACGTCCGTTTCACAAGACGACGGTGCGATCGGCTTCGTCGGACTTGGATTCGTTGGCGCAAACGTCAAGTCGATTCCTATCAAAAAGGACGCATCGAGCCCTGCAGTCGCGGCAAACGTCAAAAACGTGCTGAACTCGACCTATCCGCTCGCCCGGCCACTTTTTGAATACACGCCTGGCGAGCCCGGTCCCGCCGCTAAGGTGTGGCTCGACTGGGTGCGCGGCGAGAAGGGACAGAAGATCGTCGAGGACCTAGGATTCGTGCCCGTCAAAAAATAAATGCAGAAAGGCCGTAAGCGACTCTGGTCCAAGCGGCTTGAAAAGGTCGTCGAGCGCCTTATAAGCGCTGGCGGCCTCCTGAGCATTGTGCTGGTCGCGCTCATCTTCGTGTTCGTCGTCAAGGAGGGCTTGCCGATGTTCAAGACCACGGGCTTCGGTGAGTTCTTTATGGGCAAGCGGTGGCAGCCCTCGTTGCCCCCCCCTAACGGGCCCTGGTTTGGGCTGCTTCCCAACTTATGGGGCTCGGTGCTCGTGACCCTTGGTGCGGCCATACTTGCCGTTCCGCTGGGACTGACAACGGCGCTCTTCATCGGCGAAGTCGCCCCAAAGCGCTTGCGCACTTTTTTCAAGGGATTCGTCGAACTGCTTTCCGTTATTCCGTCGGTCGCGCTTGGCTTTATCGGAGCGGTAGTCGTCAACCCACTCGTGAAGGACGTTTTCAATCTCGACACGGGAAAGAGCGCGATAGCAGGATCACTGATGCTCGCACTGATCGCGCTGCCAACGATTGCGACAATTGCAGAGGACGGGCTGGCGGCAGTCCCACGGGCCTATCAAGACGCGTCGCTTGCAGTCGGGGCCACTCGCTGGCAAGGAATCAGAAGAGTGATCGTGCCAGCCGCGATACCGAGCCTGATCGCGGCCGTCATGCTTGGAATTGGCCGAGCCATCGGCGAAACGATGGTGGTCATCATGGTCACAGGCAACGCCGGGCTTTTGCCGGACAACGGACTGTGGTACGCGTTCACGCACTCTGTCAGAACCATTACGGGGACGATTGGTGCGGAGGCGCTCGAGGTCGCAAACGGCGAACCCCATTATCACGCCATCTTCATGCTGGCGGCGGTGCTCTTCGCAATAACTTTCATTTTCAATTACATCGCTGACATCGGACTTCGCCGCCAGCGCAGGAGGGTTGCAGTCTGATGGCCCATCCCCGCGCACTCGGCAGAGAACTTTTGGTC
>CAYYZP010000112.1:0-5832 GCA_964476165.1 uncultured Fimbriimonadaceae bacterium | reverse complement strand
TCACGATTTTCATGCCGGCTGTCAGGCCTTTGGGAGCGATGATGTATCTCTTCTCGCCGTCGGCGTAGTGCAAGAGTGCGATGCGACTGGTGCGGTTCGGGTCGTACTCCACTGACGCGACCTGGGCGACGATCCCCGTCTTGTCGCGCTTGAAGTCGATGGCGCGATAGCGCCGCTTGTTGCCCCCACCGCGGTGGAACGCCGTGACTCTTCCCGTCGCGTTTCGACCGCCTGATTTCGGCTTCGCCGAGACGAGGGTCCGTTCTGGCCGCTTGCCCTTAGTGACGTCTTTGTAGTCGGACACGATCATGTGCCTTCGGCCCGGCGACGTTGGTTTATACTTTCTTGTGCCCATCTTAGACCCCGTAGTCCTCTAGCATTTGTCCTTTGGCGAGGGTCACGACCGCCTTTTTGCGGTCGGGCGTCTTGCCCGCGCGTCGGCCGCGTGCCTTCATCTTGCCGTAGACCTTGACCGTATTGACTCGTTCGACGCTGATCGCCGCTTTCTCTCTTCGGCCCGCGTTGTAGATCGCTTCGACCGCTTTCTTAATTTCGATCTTGTTGGCGTCAGTGGCGACGATGAACGTATACGACCGTTGCACCTGCGTCTCGTCCAACGTTTTTGCGTCGCCGTAACTCAAGTTCTGCGACTTCTCTGTCACGTGCGGCTTTAAGATGATCGTGTGCGGGTCTTTCATTTTGTCCAAGCCTCCTCAGATTTGGTCAAGGCGTCTTTCGAGATCAGAATTTTGTGCGCCGTCATCACGTCGCGCGTCGAAAACCCGTTCGACTTCCCGTCTTTGCTCGCCGCCGTGCGCAGTTCGACGCCGGGGATGTTACGGAAACACTTGTAAGTAGCCAGGTCGTTCTCGGCGATCACCACGAGCACGCGCCGACATCCGTCGAGGCCGTGGACCTTAAGCAGATCTTGCGCGGACTTCGTCTTCGGCTCGGCGAAAGCGATCTTGTCCGCCACTAAAACGTCTCCAGCAGATGCGCGAGTTGAGAACGCGCTGATCACAGCGATCCTTCGCTCTTTCTTGTTGACCTTCTTGCCGTAGTCTCGCGGTTTTGGCGCGAACGCGACGCCACCGTGCGCCCACTGTGGAGCGCGGATGGTGCCTTGTCGCGCGTTGCCAGTCTTCTTCTGCTTGTAAGGCTTGCGTCCGCCGCCGTGCGCGTCGCTCCGCGTCTTGGCCGACTGAGTGCCTTGTCGTGCGTTGGCCAGTTCGGCGACGATCGTGCGGTGCAAAGCGCCTTGTAGCGTGCCCAAAGTGGCGACGGCTTCGGCAAGTGTGTGCTTACCGACGACCTTGCCCTTCGCGTCTTTGATCTCAAGTTCTGACATGGTTACTTGGCCTCCTTGTTGATCGTCACGAGCGCGCCGTTCGGGCCGGGAACGCTGCCACTGACCAAAACTAGGTTTCGCTCGGCGTCCACCTTCACGACTTTGAGGCCGTTTTGACTGATTTGATCGCCGCCCATTCTTCCTGGGCCGCGCTTGCCTTTGAAGACTCTTGCCGGACCTGTGGGGCCGTTCGAACACGGCCTGCGGTGCGTCATGAAGCCGTGGGTCATGTGCTGGCCCTTGAATCCGTACCGCTTGACGCCGCCTTGGAACCCGCGTCCCTTGCTGACGCCCATCACGACCACGTCCTCGCCTTCTTTGAAAACGTCCGCGCCAATCTCTTGCCCTGGCTCAAATCCCGCTGTGTCGCTGACTCTGAACTCGCGGAGCCACCGGAGGTTCGTTGTAAGTCCGGCCTTCTTGAGGTGGCCGTGCTTGGGGAAGGTCAGACGCTTTTCGCTCTTGGGCCCGAAGCCGACCTGCACGGCGTTGTACTTGTCCTTTTCGACCGTTTTGATCTGGGTGACGAACACCGGTCCGGCCTGGATGACGGTGACAGGCACCATCTTGCCGTCCGCGGCGAATATGTGGGTCATGCCGACCTTTGTCCCTAATAGTCCTGGCAACATATGATCCTCTGGCTTCCTCGGCGCATCCTCGCTCTTGTCGACGTTGCCCAGTTTGATCGGGGTCGTCCGCGAGGCTTCCACGAAGCCTTTGCTGGGTGAACCTAGTTAGGTTCAGTTTCAGTCAAGAGCGGCATTGTACCGGGTTCGATCGCCAATTGTGGGACTGCTAGGCACATGGCTGTGGCCCTTGTGGTGCGGGCGTCCCGCCTGTCCCCATGGAGGGTCGGCCTCCCGGACGACTCTCCGGAATCCCTCCCCCGGCCTGCTTTCTTTCACGATCGTGAGTTTTCGTGGCTGGGGGAGGTTAGGAGGGGGCCAAAGTAAGTGAACAGTTCAAGTCTTGCCTCTAAATTGCGACACAAATATATCTTGCCGAGTAAAACCAAAACCTTCGCTAAGCCCCCTCCTTGCCTTCCCCGATCACGAGAATCGCAGAAACTAAAGCGTGCAGACCGGGGGAGGGATTCCGGATGGCAGGCGGGACGCCCGCACCACAAAAAACTAAACGGTCTTGATTTCGATGTCTACGCCGCTGGGGAGGTCGAGCCGCATCAGCGCATCGATGGTCTTGTTGTTCGGCTCGAGGATGTCGAGCAACCGATTGTGAGTGCGCATCTCGAAGTGCTCCATCGACTCCTTGTCGATGGTCGGGCCACGGTTGACGCAGAACTTGCGAATGCGGGTCGGCAACGGGATGGGGCCGGCAAAGCGCGCGCCGGTCCGCTTCACAGTGTCTGTGATCTTGCTGACCGAACTGTCGAGGATCCTATGGTCGTAGGCCCTCAATCTGATTCGTACTGTCGGTGTTCCTGCCATTGCTTTTCCCAATTAGAAAGGCTCCCGGTTTTGACCGGAGCCTTTTTTTGACTCCTTAGAGGTGCACCTTCGTGATCGTGCCTGCACCAACGGTGCGGCCGCCTTCACGAATGGCGAACTTGGAGCCTTCTTCCATAGCGATCGGCGAAATGAGTTCGACGATCATCTTGGTGTTCTCGCCCGGCATGACCATCTGCACGCCCTCAGGGAGGTCGAGCGTTCCGGTCACGTCGGTCGTGCGGAAGAAGAACTGCGGGCGGTAGCCCTTGGTGAACGGCGTGTGACGGCCGCCTTCTTCTTTTGAAAGGACGTAGACCTCGGACTCGAACTTCGTGTGCGGCTTGATCGAGCCCGGCGCGGCGATAACCATGCCTCGCTCGATCTGGTTGCGGTCCACACCTCGAAGCAACAGTCCGACGTTGTCGCCGGCCTGGCACTGGTCGAGGAGTTTGCGGAACATTTCAACGCCCGTACACACCGTCTTCATCGCCTGCTCGCGCAGACCGACGATCTCGACTTCCGTGTTGACGTTGAGCGTTCCTCTTTCGACACGGCCAGTGGCGACTGTGCCGCGACCGGTGATCGTGAAAACGTCTTCAACCGCGCACAGGAACGGCTTGTCCGTTTCTCGCACTGGCTGTGGGATGAAGGAGTCGACTGCTGCCATCAAATCGGTGATTGACTTGATGTTCGCCTCTTCCCAGTCGATCGGGCCCGCGTCGAGCGCGGCGCAGACTTTCGTCGCAGAACCCTTGATGATCGGCGTTTCTTCGCCTGGGAACCCGTATTTGCTGAGCAGGTCTCGGATCTCCATCTCGACGAGTTCGATCAACTCTGGGTCGTCAACGAGGTCTACCTTGTTCATGTAGACCACGATGTGGGGGACGCCGACCTGGCGGGCGAGCAGGATGTGCTCCCGGGTCTGGGCCATCGGGCCGTCGTTAGCAGCGACGACAAGGATCGCGCCGTCCATCTGCGCCGCGCCGGTGATCATGTTCTTAATGAAGTCGGCGTGGCCCGGACAGTCGACGTGGGCGTAATGTCGTGCAACGGTCTCGTACTCTTGGTGCGAGATGTTGATAGTGATGCCACGCGCCTTCTCCTCGGGCGCGTTGTCGATGTCCTCGTACCTGGCGGCCTTTGCTAGACCCTTCTGTGCGAGGATGCCTGTGATCGCGGCAGTCAGGGTCGTCTTCCCGTGGTCGACGTGCCCAATGGTGCCGATGTTGACGTGTGGTTTGGTTCTTTGGAACTTTTCTCGTGCCATTTTGGGGTCTCCGTGTTAGCGGCCGCCTTGGGCCTTCTCCATGATTTCGTTTGCGATACTGTTCGGAACTTCTTCGTAGTGTGACGGGGTTACGTTCGGAGTTGCACGGCCCTGGGTCAAAGACCTCAGCGTCGTGACGTATCCGAACATCTCGGAAAGCGGGACGTGGGAGCCGACGATCGTCACGCCTCCCATCGCGGGCTCCATGCCCTCGATGCGGCCACGGCGACTGTTGAGGTCGCCCACGACGTCGCCTACGTAAGCCTCGGGCGTCGTGATCTCGACGTGCATGATGGGCTCCTTGAGCACCGGCTTGGCCTTCTTCATGCCGTCGCGGAAAGCGAGGATGCCTGCCTGCTTGAATGCGTTTTCGTTCGAGTCAACGTCGTGGTACGAGCCGTCCAAGACTTCGATCTTGACATCGACGACGGGATATCCAGCGACCACGCCCGAAAGCATAGCCTCCTTGACTCCTTTTTCGATGGCCGGGATGAATTCTTTCGGGATCGATCCGCCGACGGTCTTGTTCACGAACTCGTAACCTTTGCCCGTCTCCTGTGGCGTCACGCTGACGACGCAGTGGCCGTATTGGCCCGAGCCGCCGGTTTGACGAACGAACTTGCCAACGCCCTTGGCCTCTTTCGTAATCGTCTCGCGGTAAGCGACCTGAGGCTTGCCCTGGTTGGCTTGGACGCCGAACTCGCGGTTGAGGCGGTCCACGATAATTTCGAGGTGGAGTTCGCCCATTCCACTGATAATCGTCTGGCCGCTTTCAGGGTCTGTGTTGACGCGGAACGTCGGATCCTCTTCTGCCAATCGCTGTAGGCTTGTACCGAGTTTCTCTTGGTCCGCGCGGCTTTTCGGCTCGATGGCGATCTGGATGACCGGCTCAGGAAACCGGATGCTCTCAAGCACGACAGGTTTGTCCATGTCGCACACAGTGTGTCCGGTCTTCGCGTCGCCGAGGCCGATCACGCCGACGATCTCGCCTGTGTAGACTTCGTCCACGTCCTGTCGGTCGTTTGCGTGCATCTCGAGGATGCGACCCACTCTTTCTTTCCTTGTACGCAAATCGTTGGTCTGCGGGTCACGGTACGAGACGAGAACCTGTGTTCCCTTCCTGAGCATTCCGGAGTAGACGCGCACAAACGTGAGACGTCCGACGAACTTGTCGGACATGATCTTGAACGCCAGCCCGCTGAACGGCTCTTTGTCCGAAGGCTTCCGAAACAGTTCATCTTCTGAATCAGGATCGATTCCCTTGACCGCCTCGACGTCGAGCGGTGATGGCAGATAGTCGACGACCGCGTCACAAAGCGCCTGGACGCCCTTGTTCTTGAAACTTGAGCCGCAGAGGATCGGGACGATGCGGTTTTTGATCGTGCCGTATCGCAGCGCCTTTTTGATTTCGGCTTCGGTGATCTCTTCGCCTTCGAGGTACTTGTCCGTGATTCCTTCGTCGAACTTCGAAATGGCGTCAATGAGTTTTTCGCGGTACTCGGCTGCTTTGGCTTTCAGTTCCTCGGGAATTTCGTCTTCGTGGAAAGTCTTGCCGGTCATGTCCTCGGGGTCGTAGAGGGCGGCCTTCATGGTCACGAGGTCGACAAAGCCTCGGAAGCCGGACTCTGCACCGATGGGAATCTGAATCGCGGCGCAGTTCGCTCCGAGCCTGTCGGCGATCCTCTCCTCTACATTGTAAAAGTCCGCTCCAAGGCGATCCATCTTGTTGATGTAGATCACGCGCGGCACGCCGTACTTGTTGGCCTGACGCC
>CAYYZP010000111.1:0-3421 GCA_964476165.1 uncultured Fimbriimonadaceae bacterium | reverse complement strand
TCGCCGCATCTTCGTCGACATGGAGGAACGCGGAATAGTCTGGGTCGATCCTTCCAATGCGCGCAAATGCGTCGGTAACGACCTCGGCAACGGAGACTTCGCGCGATCTGATCTTCGCGGCGATTTCGCTCGCCGTCAACTGCGTGTACACCGGGCGCTACTCCTCGATAATGGTGGGCACGATGAACAGCCCGGCTTTGGTGACAGGTGCGTTTTTGAGGGCTTCTGCGCGGTCTAAGCATTTCCCCGCAACATCGGTGGCCCAGACGTTTTGCAGGGCGACCGCGTGCGGCTTTGGGGCCACTCCTGTCACGTCGATGCCCTCAATGTCTTTGAAGTGGCCGAGCAATGCATTGAGTTCGCCCTGGAACGTGTTGAGTTCGACCTCGCTCAGGTCAAGGCGCGCGAGCCGAGCGACGTGTCTGACCTCGTCCAGGGAAATCGCCATCGGTCCAGGATACCAAAGCCATAATCTGGACAGATGCCGATCTGGGGTCGCCGCGAAAGTTATTCCGTCGTGACGAGCACGGTCGTCCTGTTGGTGATCGCCGGGGTCTCCGCCAACTATCTGCGGGGACTCATCGCACCGATCGAGCCGAACGGACTGGTCGCGTTCGAAGAAGCGTTCATGAAGCGCGCCTCGACGCAGCGTGTTCGGTGGTTGACAGTCGATGACGAGCCGTTTAAGCGGGCCATCAACGAGGGCAAGTCCGTCATGGTGTTCGCAGGCTCGTTTTCTTCCTCTTCGGCCAGAAGGTTTGACGACGAAGTGTTCTCGATGCGGGATGTGGCCGCGCGGCTGAACAAAGAGTATGTCTGTGTGCGCGTCGATGTTTCGACAAACCCAGAATGGACCACAGGGCTCTTGCCGATTACGCGTGGTCTGAGCGGCGCTGAAGAAGGCTTTGCGATCTGGTTTTTCCGTCCCGACGGGACGCTCTTAACGTGGATCGGGCGGCGCACATGGAATAGCAAAGCCGACGGCAACGGCTTTCTCGGGCGCGTCAACCAAGTAACCGATTCATGGCGGGGAGGCGCAGGCGACGAGTGGCAAAGACCACAGCGCGACCAGGGCCAGGAACGAAGTCTATTACGGTCTGGCGACACGACCGCGATCCCAGACTTCTCTTTGGCGACGGTGCCGGTCCGGCCCTTGTTCGTGTGGTCTGCTTCTGATTACGAAAACCAGATCAATGGAGGAAACAGTGAAGAAGCGATGGAGTCTTTGCGCAAAAACATCGCGAGCCCCAGGTTTGATCTCGTTGACGGAGGGTTCTTCCGACTTTCGGACGGAGAAGACCCGATGCTCGTCGAATTCGACAAGGACGCGGCGACCAACGCAGAAATGGCCGCGCTGTGTGCCAAAGCGTGGGTGGCAACAAACGATGAAATCTTTCTATATGCGTACAAAAGGACGATGGAGTGCATCGAGCGCCAATTCATGCAGCCAGGGAAGTGGTCGTCGTCAGTGTCCTGCGACGTCGATCGGGGAGGACGATCACTGCGGCATTCTTTCGGTCCGGCAAAGGTCAGGGTCACATTCAGCAAACAGATAAAGGACATTGTTTCGCTTGTCGGAATGAACGACAAGGCGAACCCGCTTGCAGTTCCGTTCATTGCCGATCGTCGGGCATTCTTTGAACGACGCGAACTGATCGACACGTTTGTGCGCGAAGCGCAAATGATTGGTGATATGTCGGCGGTCCACTTGGCGGACGATTCGTTGTTAGACGCGTCGGCAACGGTCGTCGCGCGGTGCATCGAGGCCAGCCTGTTGCTCGATGACGAGACCTCGCTCCAAAGGGCGTTGGGCTGGTCAAAGGGACTAAGGCGCTTTCGGGTGGGGGACGACGACGTAGTCCATTCTACGAAAGGCAAGGGCCAGAGCGTCAAGTGGCTCGGCGACTACGTGTCGTATGCCGACGCAAAACTTTGGGAGTACTGCGCCACTTCGAACATTGGCTCGCTGCGCGACGGACACATCGTTCTCCTGAGAGCGCTCGAACTCTTTTCAAGGAACGACAGAACGGACATCGTCGGTTGCACCTCGACCAACGATCGCGTCGGCCCCGTCGATCTTGCGATGCCGCCGGTCACCGATGCATCGCCGACCGTCCCCGGTCTTATTCGAGTTGCTTTTCTCTATTCCGTTGCACTTGGGGACACAGCGCTCAAAGAGTTCGCCACACAGTTGGTCGAGAGGTATTCGTGTGCGGCCAACCAGTATCCGTCGCAGTTCGGCTCGTTTTTCTCATCGGCCCACCTCGTCACTGAGTCGAAGTTCGGTTGTTCAGCGAGCGACATCTCGCCTTACTCGCTGGGGGTCGAGTTGAGGGTCGATCCATTTGTTCCCGTCGTCCGAGCGGCATCGGAGTACGGCGGGTAGCGGTCGGTATCGCTCGGATCGGTCGGATCGGTCGGATCCCCCTAAACTCTAGACCCTAGACCCTTCTTCCTCCACCCCTCGCCCATAATAGGAGCCCTGCGGAGAGGTCGCATAGCCTGGTCTAGTGCGCCGCACTCGAAATGCGGTGTGGGGCAACTCACCGTGGGTTCGAATCCCACCCTCTCCGCCACTACGACTTCTATGGAACTCTGTCCGCTCATTGTCCTGGTTGTCCCGGAAGTTAAATCCCGGTAATTTTAGGTGCCCATTGGCTTGATCGGCGGTTGGCTATGGTGCTATATTGGAATCGTGGCCCAAAGGGCTGCATTCGGCCTTGTCATTGGGGCCAGTTGTGAGGCTAATGAAAGTGAACGTGTCGTTTCCTAACTCTTTAAAGGCACTCGCCGTCAGCGCAGTCGCCTTGTCGGTCTTGTCTTTGTCAGTTTCTGCTAGCGCCCAGTCAAACCAATTCGGTGCCAACGGGCAGCACACTTCGATTTTTGGCCCTGCCCAGAGCTCGAACGTGATCAACTACACAACGACGATCAACACGAGCAGTACCGGATTTGGTCACTATTCGGCGCCAATTATAACTGCAGCGAACACGCTCATATTTTCCAAGCGAGTTCCGGGCCCACTTTATGACGTGGATTTTTATGACGCCTCGACGTTCGCCTACCGCTATTCGTTGTCGAGCGACTGGATCAATCCTCAGTCTTCCTGGTTCGTCCCCTTTCAACCGGCGGTCGTTCCTGGTACTCCGACGCGCATGTATTACCCTGGCGCGGGCGGAACGATCTTGGTAATCGATGACCCAGACGCACTGTCTGCTCCGACAGCGACGCGGATCTGTTTCTATACGGATCTCACGACGTATAACGCGAACGCTGCTGCGTTCAATGCTTCGGTCTACATCAACTCGTCAATAACGGCGGACAGTTCGGGAAACATCTACTTTAGTTTCAGAACGGTCGGTACCGCCCCAGCGCCGCTCAGCACGCCACAAGGTGGCTTTGCGCGCATCGATCCCTCTGG
>CAYYZP010000110.1:0-3106 GCA_964476165.1 uncultured Fimbriimonadaceae bacterium | reverse complement strand
TCGGGCGTGAACTGGATGCGACGGAACTCACCGGACATCGTTCTGGCGATGGCCTTGGCCAAAGTGGTCTTGCCGACTCCCGGAACGTCCTCAATGAGCAAATGTCCTTCGCAAAGGAGGACGAGGATCGAGTCTCGGACTGTTTCGAGCTTTCCTTCGATCGCCTTTGAAATCTCCAGGGCCATAGCCTGGGCCATCTTTCCGATGTCTTGTGCTGTAAATGCCAAATTTTCTCCTAGAAACGGGGGGCTTCGGTGATTCTACGTCGCCATGGTCTAAATTGCATTAAAGAGTCCCAAGTTCCAGGACCTTGGCTATTCCAGGGCAGGAAGGCTGGCTGCGGCGACGGCCTGGCCGACCCTCCGCGTCTTTTCATCCGGCAGGTTGACGATCAATTGCCTCGATAAAGCGGTGAACTCCACATCAAGGACCTGCCGACACTCCTCGACGATGATCGCGCCTCCGCGACCACTTGCGACCCGCCCTAACAGGAGGACGTTGGACAGATCGTAGAAAGTGCAGTAATGGGCGAGCGCGTAGCCGAAATAGACTCCAATTGTTCGCCAAATCAGTTCCGCTGCTTCGTCGCCAGCTTCGAGCCTTTCTTGCGCGACCTTGAGTTTTTCGGCAAGGACAGGCGTTTGGCCGAGGTCAATCCCAACCTTGCCCGCGAGCCTGAAAACGGCCTGCTGAGTGAGATATTGGACCCCACAGCCGATGTCTCCCGACCACTCGTCCGCCGGAGCGCTCTTTGAGAGGTCGATCGGGGTAAAGGCGAGTTCGTTGAGCCAGCCTGTCACGTCCCCGTCCTCGTCGATGTATCCCGCCGCCTCACTTGATCCCATCGCAATGCCCAAAAGGCGACCTGTTTCGAGGGCCATTGAGCCTGCGAGCGCGGTCACGTCGCCGTCGTTGGCCACCTCGAGTGGGACGCCGAATTCCTGCTTGACGTCGAGAAAGACGTCTCGCACCTGGTCGTCTTGGTCGTCTGGGACGCCTCGGAACAGGGAAGAGACCATCATGCGGTTGTCGACGACGACGCCTGCGGTGCTGCCGCCGATCGCATCGAGCCGCGGCATGTGCACGGCGGCGGATCGGATGGCTTTGACGATCTCGGTCCTGTGGTACGCCGGATCGGTGTGCCTCCTGGGGTCCCAAACGGTTTCTTCGGCGAAGACCGTCTCGCCATCGACCACTGCTGCGACCTTGCGGTCGCTTGCGCCCAGATCGAATCCTACGCGACAGCCGTTTAGGTGACGTCCGATACTCTTGCGCTTTGGTTTTTGTGAACTTGTCACTTGTGGGTCGCCCATTTTAAAAGTCAAAGCACGATCGAACATTCTTACCCCCACCGTTTCATTGTCGAACTTTCTCGCTCCGGTCGGCGAGTAGCACGATTGGAGATATGGGATTGCTTCGTCGCATCCATGTATGGTCAATCGGTCTCCGCCGACTTGCCATAAGAGAAACTTGACAGTGCGTTCGATCCATTGGTTACTTGATTCTGTTTGAAGCGGAAACTCGTGGACTTTTTGGAGCGCCGTGCCTCTCCAAACGCCGATGCTGCACTTTCTTGGCGAGTCTTGCAAGTGTTTTGAAAAAAGTGCTGCGGGGCGAAAATCGGGGTCGAGGGGGGGAACGACTTTTGGTTTTGCGAAATCAAGACGTTCCATCTCTTGGTGCAGGCAGGTTACCAGGCAGTGTTTGGCGTCAATCGTCTGCGGGCAAGCAAGCCATAATTCACGTGTGGCAGCGCGGCGAGTGATTGGTGTGGACTTAGGTGGCACGAGCGTGCGCGCGGCGGTGGTCGACGCTACTGGTGCGCTCGTGTCTGAGACGTTTTCCGCCCCATCGAAGGCAGAGGAAGGCGCGGAGGCGACCCTAGAGGCCATCGTCAGTGCCTGTTGCCAGGCCCGTAGCGCGTGCGATGGGGTCTCAGCGGTCGGCATTGCTATCCCAGGGCACGTGGATGATGAAGCCGGACTCGTGCGCTGGTCCCCGAACTTTGGAGTCAAGCGGCATGGAGTGCTCGACTATTGGAAAGACGTCGATCTCCGGCGACCGCTTGAGCAAGCACTGACTCTGCCCGTTAGAATGGCGAACGATGCGAACGCTGCTGCCATAGGCGAGTACCGGTACGGGTCGGGTGGAGGAAACGCGAGGTGCCTGGTCTTGTTGACTCTAGGAACAGGTATTGGTGGGGGCGTCGTGCTTGGACGTGAAAGCGTTGGCGGTCAAGCGACTGGCGCACTTCTTCTATTGGGTGGGAACAAGGGCGGGGCAGAACTTGGGCACACCGTCATCGCTAGGGGGGGGCTTGACAGCAGTTCGGGCGCGCATGGGACCGTAGAAGCGTATTGCCAGCGCGACGCGATCGTGCGTCGTGCACAGAACAAACTCGTCCGGGGCCGCAAGTCGCTCATGTCCGACCATAAGGGCGCGTTGACGCCGGAGACAATTTCCAACGCGGCGAAGATGGGGGATGCAGTAGCGCTTGAGGTCTGGCGGGAAGTCGGCGAGTATTTGGGAACGGCCGTTGGAAGCCTCATCAACGTTTTTGCCCCAAATGTGTTTGCGCTCGGCGGACAAGTCGCATTGGCGGGCGATCCGCTGCTCCTGCCGACGATTGCAGAGGCGGAAAGGGTCGCCATTCCCAGCCTTTTCCGAGACTGCAAGATCACCTTGGCGGAGCGCACCACTGACGCCGGACTCGTGGGTGCGGCAGTGCTTGCTTTGGAATCACAAGCGCCATGAAGTTCAACGTCAAGGAGCAGACAATCGGGGAAGGCAGGCGGTTGTGGTTGTACATGTTTCCTACTGAACCGCAAGAACCAAAAGAGGAGCCTGAGTCACAGGTATCCTCGGACCAAGTTGACGGGTGCGAACCCGAAAATGAGGACAAGGAAGTAAGCGAATGATCGAAGTCATCATGCCCAAGATGGGCGACGGAATGGAAGAAGGAACCCTGGTCGAATGGCTCAAGAAGGACGGCGAGACCGTCAAATCTGGCGAAGTCATCGGCACGATCCAGACTGACAAGGCTACGCTCGAACTCGAATCGCCAGGGTCGGGGGTGCTTTCAGGATTGCTCATCGCGCCTGGCGAC
>CAYYZP010000109.1:0-2743 GCA_964476165.1 uncultured Fimbriimonadaceae bacterium | reverse complement strand
CACTTGTCTGCCGTCTTTTTCCCTGGGTTCCAGAACCGAGAGCCGTACGGGCACGCTTGGATGCAGTACCGGCAGCCGATACAGTAGTCATAGTCCACGAGCACGACGCCTTCTTCGCTCATGAACGTGGCCCCCACCGGGCAGACCTGGGTACACGGAGACGACTCGCAGTGGTTGCAGAGTTTAGGGACGAAGTAGGCCCTCTCGATGTCGTCCAAAGGGATGTCGTCAGGGAATCCATTGATCCCACCGTTAGGTGAATCAATCAGGACTGTTCCGTCCTTCTTGATCACGTAACGCTCGATCCATGTACGATAGTGCTCGGGCGGGACGTTGTTTTCCTTTGAGCAGGCTTCTACGCACAGTCCGCATCCGATGCACTTCTCAATATCGATTCCCATCGAATAATTGGGCTTGCCTGTCCTTTTGCGTGTTAGGAGTTCGTGTTTCCGTGTTAGACCGCTAGTCGTCTTCGTAAAGATTCCGTATCCAACAGCGCCAAGCGACACAAGGGCCGCAGACTTTACGGCGGTCCATAAGAACTCTTCGCGGCTGAGTTTTCGTCCTTCCTCGCTCACTCCGTTTCCTCCGTGTTTTCGTTCGAATCGTGGACTGTATGGCAAGTCGTGCAGATTTCGCCTGGATTGTGTTCCTTAAGGTCCTGCTGGGGAAACGATGCGCGACGTCCCGCGACTGAGGCGTGGCAACGACCACAGTCGGACCGCTTGCTCGGTACATACGGCTTGAACTCGTCGAAACTTTCAACGTGCCTTTGGGACGGCCCGTGACAGCTTTCGCACGAAACGCCGTTGATGACGTGTTTTGTCGCTTCTTCCTTTTCCGGATGGCACTTTGCGCACGCCTGTTTGCCTGCGTGCGCAAACGGGAGACTTGCAAGTTCTGCTGGAAAGTCGTTCCTGTAAAAGCCCTTTTCACCAAACGAGGACGGCACCAACTGGCTTCTTGCCACAAAGTAACTCGTGGTCAACAGACCGAATACTAGTGCAAGTCTTGGTACTTGTGGCGCCATAACGACCTCAGTGCAGTGTCATGTCCCATCTACTTTTCAGGTTCCGCATAGATTGTTATTCTCCATAAACGAATAGGCCGCCAAGGTGTCCTGCCCATGAGATCAGTACGAGACACGTGGTGGCAAGAAAATAATAAAACACGCGCATTCCGACTTTCATCTTTTGATGGCGATCAAACCGAAGGGCCACCATAACCCACATGATCGATGCCGCCCCGATCGCATAGGCAATGTGGTTGAGTATTAGCCCACGATAAGGCAGTTTGAGCAGTGCCATTGCGCCACCGCCGGAGAACACGGCGGCTACCGATGCAATCGCTGCCATCATGATGCAGTACCAACCAGCGGCGAGCAGCGTCTTATCCTTTCGCAACATGCCAAAGAAGTCTAGAATCAGTCCGCAAATGAACAAGGCGATGGGAAAGTGGACGATCGCAGGGTGATATGCGTTTTTTGGCGGAAAGGGCGAGGCTTTCCTTTCGGGCTTCGACGCGAGAGGAGGAGATGTCACACCAGGGACACCGCCGCTCGAAGGGTCTCCTGGAAACGTCTCGTTCTTAATTTCATTGCCGTTTGGCGTACCGTCCAAGTCTGCATCCAAAGATTCTATCGAGACGAGCACTGCCCCATCAAGGTCGCTCGTGCCTTTGTCTGCGAGTGCTTTCTTGAGCTCGGTACCGTAAGGATTGAATGAAAAGTCAGAGTCGGAAGCGTGACATATCCCACAGGACTTTTCTACAAAAGCAGCTTTTTCAGTGAGTTTGTAATGGCTCAGAAACGCTTCAAGGTATTCGCCGTTGGAAAATGCAAGCGATGAGAAAAGGGTGAAGATCAGTGCTGTTACAAAGTGTTTCATTGTTGGCGACTGAAATGTATGTCCTGTATTTTGCCTGCCGCTATTCGAATGTCCAGCGGCACGCAATGCTGATTGTCATTTAGCTCCGGGGTTGGCGTCCTTCTTGATCTCGTCGATGTTCTTTGCGCCGTCCTTGTCTGAATCAATATCCTCTACCTTTGCGAGGATTTCCGGGGTCAGTTTCTTGGACTTAGCCTCCTTCATTTTCGTCTGTAGGTCCTTACCGTACGGGTTGAGCTTTCCTCCTTTGACCCCAACGTGACAGACCATGCACGCCGCTTTGTCCAAGTTCGACCCTTCCTTGACCTGATATTTCTCGTGGAAGACCTTTGAATAGGCGGTCAGTGCGGAAGCCATGGCGAAAACGCCGAGGGCGATGCATATGAGTAAAAGTCTTTTCATGTTGTTTCTCCTAAGATTTCGGGACTGACGTCGGGGATCCGACGTCGTTGCTTGGCCTTGTCTTCCAATTCGTCGGCTTCGACCAAGACTGGCGCGCGGCGATAAAAAGCGGATGCAAACCCTGATATCGCCATGAGTGCGGTTCCGAGCCAGACAAGGATCGTCATCGGCTTGTGGTAGACCTCGATCGGGTAGATCGGAGTCGTCATTTGAACCCGAAGCGTCGCCGACTTGTCCTCTGCATTGAGGCTCACGAGGGCGAGTTCCAATTTGTCGTCGAGCGCGGCGGGGACTGAAACCATTTTTCCCTGATCGTCAAATGACATTGTGGGCTTTAGTTCTTCCGTTGTCTTGTCGTCAGAAACTGCGACAAGTGCACCGATCGTGGCTCCGGCCTCTCCCATTTCCCCTCCTCGGACCATTTCCTTGTAAGTGATGAGCATTCCGCCGACCTG
>CAYYZP010000108.1:0-2093 GCA_964476165.1 uncultured Fimbriimonadaceae bacterium | reverse complement strand
TACGCCAGGCCGTCTTGAAATAAAATGGACAGCACCGCGCGCCACTTTCTGAGCCTCCTAGGAAGTGCCTGCTGCGCGATCACGAAACGATTATGGAGGAAAAGAGCAGACGCCTTTCAAAATCCAGTGTCTGCTGACAAGGCAATCCCTACGCGCCTACTTTTCCCGCAATGGCATTCCGAGCCCTTTGAGGAGCGCGGCGCCTTGTTCGTCGTTCTTCGCGGTCGTGACGATGGTCACGTCCATCCCTCTGATCTTATCAAAGGTGTTGTAATCGATCTCGGTAAAGACCAACTGCTCCTTGAGGCCGATCGAGTAGTTTCCCCGGCCGTCAAAGGCGCGCGGAGTCAGACCTTGAAAGTCGCGGATTCGTGGGAGCGCGACCGTACACAGTTTGTCGAAGAAGTGCCACATGCGGTTGCCTCGCAGAGTGACACAACACCCGACCTTCATGCCTTCTCTTACCTTGAAATTCGAGATAGAAGTCTTTGCTTTGGTGACAATCGGCTTTTGTCCGGTGATGACCACCATGTCGCGGACGTGGTTGTCGACTTCCTTCTCTTCCGCGCCCGTCCCCATATTGACGACGATCTTCGTGAGCGTCGGAATCTGCATGACCGACTCGTATTTAAACTGCTCCTTGAGCGCGGGCCCGACCTTCTCCTTATGGAGTTGTTTCAGTCGCGGCGCTGGGAGTTTCGTCGGTACTGCCGGTTTTTCTTTGCCGTCTTTCCTGGCCATGGGTTATTTCTTCCTCTCGATGTTCGGCTTGTCGTCGATGGTCTTTCCTGAACCTTTCGCATAACGCACGAGCGACCCTTTTTCCAATCGCCGACCGACCCTCGTTGGTTTTTCGGTCGAAGGATCAATGACCATCAGGTTGCTCAAATTGATCGGTGCAGGAATGCGAATACGGGCCGACTTTTCGCCTTCATACTTCTTCTTCTTGTGCTTCGTTGCGGCGTTGAGCGGAAGCGGCGCATCGGCGTTCTCCGGGTTTTCCTGGAGCACGTAGGCTTTGTTCTTGACCGGATCGACGCCCTCGATGAATCCGCGTTGGCCCTTGTCCTTTCCAGCAATGACGAGCACGTTGTCGCCTTTGCGGAACTTGCACTTGGGAAGGTTCGCTAACCTCTTGAGTTCTGCTTTCGTCGGCATCAGATCACCTCCGGCGCGAGCGAGACGATCTTCATGAACTGTCCGTCGCGCAGTTCGCGCGCCACTGGCCCGAAAATACGCGTCCCGCGCGGCTCCATATTCAGCGGATTGATGACGACGCAGGCGTTCTCGTCAAACCTCAGCGTGGAGCCGTCGCTCCTGCGCACGGGCTGCTTCGTGCGGACGATGACCGCCTTAATAACTTCGCCTTTTTTGATCGGCATGTTTGGCGTTGCGACCTTGACCGATGCGACGATCACGTCCCCCACCCCGCCGTACCTTGGCTGAGAGCCCTTGAGCACACGGATGCACATGACCTCGCGCGCGCCCGAATTGTCTGCTACTTTCAGCCTTGAAAACTGTTGAATCATTCCTTTTCTCCTCTGGCGCTACTTGACCTTCTCGACGATCCTGACGATGCGCCAGCGCTTCTCCTTGCTTATCGGTTTCGTCTCCATGATTTCGACCGTGTCGCCAATGTCGCAGCCAAGCAGGTCGTGCGCCTTGACGCTCTTGCTGTTTCGGACCGTCTTGCCGTAGAGCGGGTGCTGGTAACTGCGCTCTAGTCTCACGACGCAAGTCTTCGTCATCCTGTTGGACTTGACGACACCGCGCCTGACCTTGCGCCCACCTCGAACCACGGCTGCTGCAGTCACTTCTCGTCCACCCCGCGCTTCTTCTCGCCGATAATCGTCAAGATGCGAGCGATGTTGTGGCGCCTTTCCGTGAGACCCGCAACGTCCGTGGATTGTTTGAACACGAGGTCTCGCCGCGCCTTGTAGAGCGCCGCTCTTTCCTGCTCAAGCATCTGCTCGAGTTCGGGGACCGATTTCTCTCTCAGTGTCTCTGGTTTGATCGCCTTCATAGTTCTTGCCTCTAAATCGCGTCGTCGTGCCGTGACACGAACTTGCACTTGATGCCCAGTTTGTGCTGGG
>CAYYZP010000107.1:0-4345 GCA_964476165.1 uncultured Fimbriimonadaceae bacterium | reverse complement strand
GGTGCACGTCGAGGGGGGGGCAATCGAGTTCGCCACGTCAAGAAAGGACTCGTACAACGAAGAGTCGCGCACACCGAACATCAAACCTGCGACCATCGAAGAGGACGCTCAAAGACGAGACTTCACCGTCAACGCGCTTTTCCAAGACCTCTTCACTGACGAAATACTTGACCCCCTCGAAAAGGGCCACCAAGACCTCAAGCGCCGAGTGTTACGGACACCTCTTGATCCCGAAAAAACTTTCTTCGACGACCCGTTGCGCATGTTGCGCGCGGTCCGTTTCAGATGGCAACTCGGTTTCGACCCCGCTGACGGCCTCTTCGAAGCCATTAGAAGAGAAAGAGAGCGCCTAAGGATCATCAGCGCTGAGAGAATTAGAGACGAACTCGTCAAAATGCTCTCCCTCGCAGATGGACACGAGTGCCTCGACGACCTCATGGCGCTCGGCCTCATGGTCATGTTCGCGCCTGAGTTCTGCGAGGGCGTCGGAATGGAGCAGGGCCCATACCACGACCTCGACGTCTGGGGGCATACAGTTGAGGTCGTCGGCAATACTGATCATCGAGACTTGGAACTGAGACTCGCCGCTTGGTTCCACGACATCGGGAAACCGCGCTGCGTTGAAAACCACGCCGACGGAAAGATCAGTTTCATCAGACACGAAAACGTCGGCGCAGACATGGCGTTTGAAATCATGGACAGATTGAAGTTCCCCCACCAAACGAGAGACGCAGTACAAATGCTCGTAAAAAACCACATGAGGTTTTCAGGACTCAAAGCCCTTTCAGAAACAGCCGCAAGAAAATTACTGAGAGACGTCGGCGACCAGACCGAGCGCCTCTTGGAACTCTGCGAGGCCGACCGAGAAGCCCACTCAAACGCCGCCCCCCCCACCGACTTCGCCGCTTATCGAGAAGTCCTCTCCCGAGTCGCCGAGCGCACGCCGCCCGAAAAACTCGGCAGCCCTCTCACCGGAGAGCAGATCATGGCCGCCACAGGACTCAATGAAGGCGAAGAGATCGGAAAGATCAAGCGCCTCCTCAGCGACATGGTCGTCGACGGAACACTCGACCCCGACGACACCGAGGCCGCCGAGAACGAGGCAAGAAGGTTCGTCGGCAACGGCTGATCCGTCCTCACCGTAGGACATAACGACAAATGGGCAAACAGATCGAACACGGAAACGGAAAAGTCGCGTTCTGGCTCATTACCGTAGTCTTGTTACTCGCCGCCGGAATCATGCTTTGGCCGTTTCTGCATGCGCTCCTCTGGGCGTCCGTCCTCAGCGTCTTGCTCTTTCCTTGGTACAAAAAAACAAAGGCGCGATGGGAAAAAAGGAAGCACGCCGACACCCTCGCCTCGCTCTATGTCACTTTGCTCACCGCGTTCCTCATCATCGTCCCTGGCCTCACGCTCGCGACGGTGGGGGCAGTCGAAGTCTACAACCTCGCATCGGACTTGGTCAAAGACTCAGGTGACGGACAGTTGACGATCGACAACCTCGCGCGCGAAGCGGACACTTATGTCGTTCCCTGGGCACAGCAGGTGGGGGCACGAAACTTCTCTATCACGAACTATCTTACGGAGCACAAGGACGATATGGCGAAGGACATCACCGCGCCCGCCCTGATACTCATCAAAAAAATCGTTACGATGGTCGTCACATTAGTGGTCGCGTTTCTCACGACGTTCTTCATGCTCCGCGACAGCCACAAACTGCTCAATCCGATCACCGAACTCGTCCCCCTCCCGCGAGAAAAGACCGTCGCGATCATCAACCGCATGGGAGCGACCATCCGCAGCGTGTTCTATAGCGTCGTCGCCGTCGCGATCATCCAAGGGCTTGTTTGTTTAGTTTTGTATTGGGCGCTTGGCGTCCCGAGCCCGATCGCGTGGTGGGCAATGACGACGCTGTTCGCCATGATCCCGCTCCTTGGCGCGCCCGTCGGCTTCATTCCTGCCGCGGTCGTGCTGCTTTTAACGGGAAAAGTCTGGCAGGGAATCGTCCTTCTCGGTCTGGGCTTTGGAATCGTCTCGACTCTCGACAATTTCCTGCGCCCTGTGTTCATCTCGATGGGCTCCAACCTGCACATGATGGCGATCTTCTTCAGCCTTTTGGGGGGGGTGATCGCCCTCGGCCCGATCGGTCTCATGGCTGGCCCAATGCTTTTGACGGTCATCTTGGGAATGCTCGACGTTCTCCGCGAACGCCGCCGCCTCGCCGACGGCCACTCCCCGCTCGCAGAATCGGAGTCTTAGCCCCCTTTGGGAGTGCGCGGCTCGACCGCGCTTTAGTTTGCGACTCGTTACCATATTCCGAAAAACTGGAGATGACGACGAGGTGTCCAAGGTGGGGGTGCCATGGGTAAGCGCACCACACGTCATCAATGCTCTGGAGAAACTCTTCGCGCTTACCCCTTCCGCCTGAGCAAAGTCATTAGCAGGAATCGAAGTTGGGCGGGGTGCCGAAAGTATTCGAATGATGGGTTCTGAGACAACCAGACGACCACTTGGCGACCACTTGACGACCCCCCCACGACCCCCCAGTCCTTCGGACGCCTTCCGTAACCACCAGGTCGATCGCCACCGCTCCCGCCAGGACGCCCGAATCCTCTACCCCCACCCGAGCCCCCACCGCCTTGTCGATACCCGCCCCCACCTGAAGGCCGATCACCTCGATATCCCCCACCAGACGGACGATCACCGCGATGCCCGCCCCCACCTGATGGTCGGTCACCGCGATACCCCCCACCCGATGGTCGGTCTCCGTCCCGCCGATACCCGCCGTCCCCCACTGGTCTCGCGGCGTCCGGGCCCTCAGGCCGATCGAACGACGTCGTTCGGAGTTTGATGCACCCGGTCACATACCCCCCCTCAATTTCTAAAGCGAACTCCCAAACAAAGTTCCGCCGATCAGCCGAGGTCAGTGATTTCGCAGTCTTGCAGTCCTTGGAAAGGTCTGCCTCCCACAAGAGGTCGATGTGTTGCGAGTACGCCTCAAGGTCGCGCTCGTGTGCGTCCACGAGTTCGATCTCAGCCGCGAACAGCCGCGACGCGAGCCCCGGCTTCTGGAACATCTTCTTCTGCTCCGGCAGCGCCGCCTCGACGAACGCCTTGAACTTCTCCTCCCACTCCTTCCGCAATGCCTTCGACACAGGCACGGCCCGACGCATCAGTTCGCGTCGAAACGTGTCAAACGCCTCAGCATCGCGCGACTTGCCGGAATAGGACATGAACCCCTATTATAGGCTCAATCGAGCCCACAGAATCGCCAACTGCCTCAAGCCAGCGTCTTAGCCCGACGCCGTAGCGCCGCCGCGACGAGCCCGCGGAACAGCGGGTGGGGGCGATTGGGACGCGACTTGAACTCCGGGTGCGCTTGCGTGGCGATGAAGAAGGGGTGCGAAGGCAGTTCGATCATCTCCACCAACCGATAGTCCGGCGAGACCCCGCTCACCACCAGCCCGCGCGCGATCAGCAGTTCCCGAAAATCGTTGTTCACCTCGTACCGGTGCCTGTGCCGCTCGTCAATCCGCGTCGCGCCATAGAGGTCGTGCGCCAAAGTCCCCGCCGTGATGTTGCACGGATACGTCCCGAGCCGCATCGTGCCGCCCTTCGCGTCTACCCCCACCTGGTCAGACATGATGTGGATCACCGGATACGAGGAGTCAGCAGTGAACTCTTCGCTGTTCGCGCTCTCGAGACCGCACACGTTTCGCGCGTATTCGATCACCGCCATCTGCAAGCCTAGACAAATACCCAAAAACGGAACACCGCTCTCCCGAACGTGCCGCAAAGCCGCGATCTTCCCTTCGATCCCGCGTCCCCCAAATCCCGGCGCGATCACCACCCCGTCTGCCCCCGCCAGCAACGAAACCGGATCAACCGTCTCTTCAAAAGAACTGCTCTCGATCCACTTTACCCCCACCTTGCAGTCGTTGGGAATCCCCGCGTGGTACAGAGCCTCCGCGATCGATTTATAGGCGTCGCCGTTGCTCGTGTACTTGCCCACGACCGCGACCGTGCAAGTGTGCTGGGGCCGCTTGAGCCGCTCCACCAGCACCTCCCACTCCTTCAAGTTGCTCGGACGGGGCTCCATCTCCAACCGCTGAACCACCAAGTCTCCGACCCCCCCCCGCTCGTAGACCAGCGGCACCTCATCGATCGTTTCGGCGTTCATGCTCTCGACCACCGCCTGCACCGGAACGTCGCAGAACATGCTGATCTTCTCGCGCACTTCGTCCCCCAGAGGCACCTCCGTCCGGCAAATGAGCATGTCCGGCGAAATACCGATCTGGCGCAGATTGATGACGCTGTGCTGCGTGGGCTTGGTCTTGATCTCGCC
>CAYYZP010000106.1:0-3808 GCA_964476165.1 uncultured Fimbriimonadaceae bacterium | reverse complement strand
CCGAGAAGATCGACGTGGTGCCTTGGTCGGACGATCCCGAGACGTTCATCGTCAACGCACTCAGTCCCGCAAAGGTGAACTCGATCAAGATGAACGTCGACGAGCGCAGCGCGTACGTCGTGGTGCCGGACAACCAGTTGTCCCTCGCTATCGGTAGGGGGGGGCAGAACGTGCGCCTCGCGGCGAGACTGACGGATTGGAAGATCGACATCCGGAGCGAAGAGCAGGCGGCGAACGATCGCGTAGAGGCCAATACTGCCAAGGCCGCTGCGATGGCGGAGCCTGTCGCACAGGAGTCTGCGCCTGAAGCATGAGCCCGAGCGCTCGTGCATCGCTTGCCGGCGAAAGGGAGTTCAGGCGTCGTTTTATCGCATCAGAAAGTCGCAAGCCGGTGCGCTGACGGTCGCGGGCGAGCAGGGCCGGAGCGCATACGTCTGCCGCACGGTTTCTTGTCTGGCGAAAGCGTTGGCGGGGGGCGCGCTCGATAGGGCGTTGCGGTGTAAGGTTTCAGTCGCGGCGAGGTTGAGCCTCGCCCAGGAGTTGGAATGTCAGCAGAGGTAAAACAGAGCGGAATGAACCAATCGATCGCCACGATCGCAGAGGAGTTTGGAATCTCGGCAGGGCAGGTTACGACTGTCCTGGAAGACCTTGGTGTCGCCCATGCGGATGGTCATTTCGATGCTGATGACGACACGCTTTCGCTCATAAAGGAAGCGGTCAAGGAGACGCGAGGTGAAAAGAAGGTCAGGCTCGCTCCTGGTCGGACGCCGCGCGACATCGCGGCTGCGGTGGGGGTCGCAGACAAAGAGGTTCTGAAGGCGCTCATGGTGAAACTCAAAGTCATGGCGACCTTGACGACCACGCTCGATGACGAAGTTTCGGACGCCTTGGCGGGACTGTTCGGATTCAAGATTGAGTGGGGGCAGGCGGTCGTGGCTCAGCCAGTAGTTTCTAAGGGACCAAAACCCGCGGGCGAAGTCCATCGTCCTCCTGTCGTCACCATCTTGGGCCACGTCGACCATGGCAAGACGTCTTTGCTCGATTACATTCGCAAGACCAACGTCGTTTCGAAGGAGCACGGCGGCATCACTCAGCACATCGGCGCCTATCAAGTACACGTCAAGGGGGGGGTCATCACGTTTTTGGACACGCCGGGCCACGCGGCGTTCACGGCGCTGCGCGCGCGCGGCGCACAGGTCACAGACATCGCGATATTGGTGGTTGCCGCCGATGACGGCATCATGCCGCAGACGGTTGAGGCGATCAACCACGCGAAAAGCGCGGGCGTGCCAATAATCGTCGCCGTCAACAAGACCGACCTCATGGGCGCGAACCCCGACAAAGTCGTCCAGCAATTGATGGAGCACGAACTTATCGCAGAAAAATTTGGCGGGCAGGTCATTGTGTGCAACGTTTCGGCATTGACAGGCGACGGCGTTCCACAGTTGCTCGAAATGATCCTTTTGCAGGCAGACATGATGGATCTCAAGGCCGACCCTCGCGGCGCGATCGAGGGCGTCGTCATCGAGGCGAAACTTGAAAAAGGCCGTGGCCCAGTCGCAACAGTTTTGGTCGAGTCGGGCACACTCAAGGTGGGGGACGTCGTCGTGGTCGGTAACACTTGGGGGAAGATCAAGGCGATGACCGACTGGTCGGGCGAGCGGATGAAGGACGCCGTGCCCTCGACTCCTGTCGAAATCCTTGGACTGAACGAAGTACCCGGCGCGGGTGACCGCGTGGAGCACGCAAAAGGCGAGCGAGAGGCGCGCGACCTCGCAGGCGGCCGCGTTTCGGTCGAGCGCGAAGAGGCGCTCCGGCCGGTCGTGCGAAGGGTCTCACTCAAGGATCTCGTCAAGCACGGAACGGACGACGGAATCAAAGACCTCAACTTGATCGTCAAGGCCGACGTGCAGGGCTCTGTCGAAGCAGTCAAAGGGATGCTGGACAAACTCGGGCACGCCGAAGTGAACGTGCGCGTGATTCACGCAGCGGTGGGGGCGATCACCGAGTCGGACGTTTTGCTCGCCAGCGCGTCAAACGCGATCTGCGTTGGCTTTAACGTCAAGCCAGAAGGGAAGACGAAACAAGAGGCGGAGCGCCACAAAGTCGAAATCCGAACTTACAAGATTATTTATGAACTGGTCGAGGACATCGAAGCGGCCGTCAAGGGAATGCTTGAGCCGAAGTTTGAAGAAGAGCACCTTGGTACCGTCGAGGTCCGCGCGGTGTTCAAACTCACGAAGGCAGGCGTTGTGGCTGGCTGCCACGTGACCGAAGGAAAGGTGACGCGCGGTGCGATGAGCCGTGTCAAGCGCGGCTCGGAACAGATTTTTGCAGGGAAGATTTCAAGTCTGCGAAACGTGAAGGACGACGTGCGCGAGATGGCGGCTGGCCAAGACTGCGGCATCCGGTTCGACGGCTGGGCGGAGTTCCGCTCGGGCGACGTCATTGACGTGTACCAGATGGTGCAGGTGAATTAGGGAAGTTGGCAGAGGGCAGTTGCAGTTCGCGCCCGAAATGTCTTTCGACTTCCGGCTTAAAACTGCCAACGGCCAACTGCCAACTTTGAACTTTACTTGAGTTCGACCTTGCCGCCGGCTTCTTCGATCTTCTTCTTGATCTCTTCGGCTTCGGCCTTGGCGACGTTTTCCTTGATGGTGTTGGGAGCGCCGTCGACAAGGTCCTTGGCTTCTTTCAGGCCGAGGCCCGTGAGTTCGCGGACGACCTTGATGACTTTCAGTTTCTCCGCACCAGAATTGATGAGGACGATGTTGAAGTCGGTCTTCTCTTCGACCGGCTCTGCTGCCGGGCCGGCCATCATCATGGGCATGCCCATTGGGGCAGATGCCGTCACGTCAAATTTTTCTTCGAGCGCTTTTTTAAGGTCGCTCAGTTCTACAGCGGTAAGTTTGCTGATGTCGTCTACGATTTTGTCAATTGTGGCTGCCATTTTCTTGTTACTCCTGTGTGGTTTCGGGTTCGGTGGGGGCGTCGGCTACAGGTGCAGCCTCTGCGGTGGGGGTCGATTCAGACGTAGGGGCTTCGCTGGGTTGTTCTATTGTCGCTTCTTCGACGACAACATCTGGCGACGGCGAAGCGGCTGACGCCTCTACTGGCACCGGATTCTTGTCCGCGATCGCGCCGATTGCGCGGATCGGTGCGGCATAGATCTCTTGGATCGTGCTGACGAGGTTGCTCATCGGCGCGGCAATGATCCCGACGATCTGCGAAAGCAGGACCTCCTTCGGCGGAAGTTTGGAGATCTGCTCCATTTTCGCGCCGTCGTAAAGTCTGCCGTCCAGAAATCCGCCTTTGATGACGAACGTCTTGTTCTCCTTGATGAAATCGAAGAGAGCCTTGGCTGTCGCAGACTCGTCCTTGTGGACGAACGCAACGGCGGTTGGCCCGCTTGTCATGTCATCGGAGATCTTCGCGGCGTCGTCGCCTGCGGCGATCTTGAAGAGCGTGTTCTTAACGACCGAGAGTTCGGCGCCGTGTACCGCCAGGTTCCTGCGCAGTTTTTGCAGCGCAGGGACGGAGAGACCCCGATATTCGGTGAAGATCACGCCAGTGGCGCGCTGATAGCGCTCCTTGATCTGTTCGACTTGTTTGACCTTTTGTTCAGTCGGCATTATATTTTGCTTGACCTCTCAAGCAGAACGGGCTCCCGAACGGTTGCACGAGAGCCCGATTCTTGGAGGTCCACCGAATGGCGACCTAAAAATCGTACTGACTGTCCTTGCACCCTGGGCCGGCTTGCGTTTTGAGGCCCGAGGGCCGCCGACTGTCTTGGGAGAGCGGTTTGATT
>CAYYZP010000105.1:0-3041 GCA_964476165.1 uncultured Fimbriimonadaceae bacterium | reverse complement strand
CATCGCCGCCTTGCTCATCGGCACCACCAGGCGCGAATAGATGTGGAACTCGCCCGCGCCATCGAGCCGCGCCGCCTCGTCGAGTTCCATCGGTATCTGCATGAAGAACTGTCGCAACAGAAAAATCGAGAACGCGCTGCTCACGCCTGGAACGATGAGCGCCAAAAAAGTGTCGAGCCATCCAAACGACCGCAACATGAGATAGACCGGAATCTGTGTCACCGGCCCAGCGAACATCATGCTGAGGAGGAACACGATGAACACGCTGTCGCGCCCTTTGAATCTCAATCGCGCAAAGCCATACGCGGCAAGACTGCACACGAACAACTGCCCCACGACCACCCCCACCGCGACCACGAGCGAGTTGATGAAGAACCGTCCGACAGGCAGTTCTGTCCGCAATAAGACCGTCGCATAGTTCTCCCAGTGCGCTTGATCTGGAACGATCTTGGCGATATCCGGAATCGGCGAGCGCGTCTCGTGCAGGCTCACCAGCACCATCCACGCGAACGGCGCGAGCAAAAACACCGCCAATGCGACCATCGCCGCGTAACTTAGCGTCCATTTCAGGATTTTATTTCCCATTCCTCTGCCAACTATCGAATTATGGCCCGCCCGCTGTGCCGAGAATGTAAACTCCGGCGACTATGCGTCAGTCCCACGCTATTGCCTTTTTGTTGGCCATCACCGTCCCCGTTTTTGCCTCCGCCGAGGTCAAGTACACCGTCACCCCGATGCCCGACGCCGGAAAACTGAAGGTTGAAATGACCTTCGTTTCAAATGCCGGCGCGCAAGAACTGCAGATGCCAAACTGGTCGCCTGGCGCGTATTTCCTCGGGTCGCCCGGGAAGAACGTCGCAGACTTACAGGTCGCAGACCCGACGAACGAAGTGGTGAAGGTCGACCACCCGGCGGACAACAGTTGGAAGTTCACTCTCACATCTGCAGGAACCGTGACTGTCAACTACACTGTTCCCGGACAATTTAGCGAAGGCGCGATGCACTACAGCGGACCGACGACCTATCTCTATATCGTGGGGCGAAAAGAGGAGGCGTGCAGATTGACACTCAATACGCCCAAGGACTGGAAGATCGCGGTGGGGCTCGACTCGGTGGGGGCATCGTATACGATGTACAGCGCGCCGGACTACGACGTGCTCGCAGACAACCCCGTCTCGATGGGCGATTTCGTCGAACTGAGTTACACGTCCGCAGGTAAACCGATGACGATCGCCATGCGCGGCAAGCAGCGCAAAGAAGTCGACAAGAACAAGATCATCAGCGTCTGCAAAAAGATCACCGACGGTCAGGCAGCCTTCTTCGGCGGCCACCCGTTCAGCAAATACGTGTGGCACTTTAGCGTCACTCCCGCACAGGACGGCGGTGGGGGACTCGAGCACCTTTCGAGCACGCAGATTTCCCTGGCGAAGGGCGTCGGACCTCGCGTGACGCGGGTTCTGGCGCACGAGTTTTTCCATCTTTGGAACGTCAAGAGGATCCGGTCCGAAGTTTTAGGACCGTTCGACTACACACAGTTGCCCAAGACGGGCGCGCTGTATTGGCTCGAGGGCACGACCGACTATTACGCTTCGCTGTTGTGTTATCGCGACGGCGTTTTGGGGCGCGACGCTTTTATTGCCGACCTGATCGAGAACACGACCTCAGTTCGCAACAACGCTGCGCGGCTAAAAGTCTCGCCTTACGACTCGAGCATGCGGGTGGGGGAGACCAACGAGGGGCGCGGCAACAGCAATGGCTATGAAATCAGTTATTACAACCTCGGCTGGCTCGTCGGTCTTTGCCTCGACATAGAGATACGTGATAAGACCGGTGGCAAGAAATCACTGGACGACGTGACCCGCGCGCTGTGGGACATTTGTAAAGACGACAAGCCTGGATTCAAAGAGGACGAGATTCGCAAACAGTGCATAAGGTTTGGCGGTTCTTCGATGGGCGCGTTTTTTGATCGCGTGGTGATGAAGGCGGGCGAACTTCCGCTGGAAGAACAGATGGCGAAGGTCGGATATAAGTTGTACGGCGAAAAGCAGGCGTACAACGACATGGGGTTCGAGATGCGTCCGTCGTTCGGTTCGCGCGACGTGCGGCTTGCCCGAGTGAGCGAGGCGGCTGGCTTGACGGGCCTCAAAGACAGAGACGTGCTCGTGCGTTTTGGGGACCATGCACTCGATTCCGTCACCGACCGCTCTCCGGTGGGGGCGACCCAGGATTGGATCAACGCGCTGAAGCCCGGCGACAAGGTGACGGTCGTCGTGAAGCGCGACGACGCAGAAGTCACCGCTCATCTTGTCGTTACCACTTCGTATCGCACGATCTGGAAAGTCGACGAGATCGCCGACGCGAGCAAAAAGGCCATCGACCTGCACAACGGCTGGCTGGCCCATCGTTAGCCGAGGCGCCTGATTGTCGTCGGAACAATTGTTGTGCGGGCGCCCCGCCTGCCATTGTGCTGCGGACCTCTAGGTCTGCACCACGCGTTTCCCGGTCTGCACCAGAGTGCCAGACCGGGCCACCCGGCAATAAAATCACGAATCTGGAACGGGCAAATCAGGTTCAAAATCGCCATTTGGCTGACGGTTTCGGCCTAGAAAGCCATAATAACAATGTAACGTGCGCAGCGCACGAGTGAAAGGCTCAGAGGCCATCGACAGTTTAGTCCTTGATTTCTCTTCCAAAAGCATTCCGAATCAGCGCGCGTTCAAGGACAAAAACAGAAATGGCAAAAAACCTATTCATTGGCAACCTCTCTTACGGCACAACTGAGAACAAACTCAAAGACGCCTTCACCAAGTACGGCGTGTCGCAGGTTCGCATTATGGACGGTCGTGGCTTCGGATTCGTCGAAGTCAGCGACGACCAGGCGGCGACGGCGATCCAAGAGATGAACGACACAGAAGTCGACGGTCGCAAGATCATCGTGAACGAAGCACGCCCGCGCGAAGAGCGATCTGGTGGGGGCGGCGGTAGTTACGGCGGCGGCGGCGGTCGCAGCAGCGGCGGCTACGGTGGCGGTGGCGGAGGCG
>CAYYZP010000104.1:0-3440 GCA_964476165.1 uncultured Fimbriimonadaceae bacterium | reverse complement strand
CGTCGGCTCGAGCACAAAACCGACCGCGTATGCGCCGAGTTCGATCGCCGCCTCGACGTCTTCGACCCTTGTGAGGCCGCAAATCTTGACCCTCGTCACCATCCCATCACTTCCTTCACTTTGCTTTCGATGTCTTGTGCTTTGCAAAACGCGGTGCCGATGAGGACGGCGCGTGCCCCCACCGCCATGACGCGCTCGATGTCTTCGCTGGTTGATAGTGCGCTTTCGCTGACAACTGTCGCCTTGCTGACGAGGGTATGGGTGATCGTCGCCGTCGCGCACAAGTCTACTTCGAACGTCCGCAAGTCTCGGTTGTTCACCCCGATGAGCGTCGCTCCAGAATCCAGCGCGCGCTTTGCCGCTCCCAGGCTGTGGACTTCGACGAGCGCATCCATGCCTAATGACTCGGCGGTTTCACGGTACTCCTTAAGTTGCGGATCGGACAAGTGCTCTGCAATGAGCAGAACCGCGTCGGCACCAATCGCGCGCGCGACCCATACATCGTATTCGTCTACTGTAAAGTCTTTTCGCAACACAGGGAGCGAAGCCGCATTTCGGCACATCGACAAATAGTCTGGGTGCCCTTGGAAAAACTCTACGTCCGTGAGAACGCTGAGGCAGTCGGCACCTGCCTTTTCGTAGATTTTCGCTATTGAAACAGGGTCGAAATCGTGCCTGAGCACCCCCTTGACGGGGCTCGCCTTCTTGACCTCTGCGATCAAGGCGACTTGGTGGGGGCTGTCTTTGATCGCTGCGTGGAACCCACGGGAGGGGGACTGGTCTTTCGCTACCGACTTGACTTCAATCAGCGGCCACACCTCGCGGTTGCGCTCAAGGTCGATCCGCTTTTGGGCGAAAATCCTTTCTAAGAAGTCCATTTGACCATCTCCTTAAGGGTGTTGAGCGCCGACCCGTCCTCAATCGCCTTTCTTGCCCTGTTCGCGCCTTCGATCGGGTCGCCCACAATCCCCGCCAACAAAAGAGCGATGGAAGAGTTCGGGATCAGCGCTCGCGCCTTTGGCGATTGCGGATCGGTCAGCGCTTCAGTGAGAGCACTTGCTGCTTCTTCCACCGACCCACCCGCAACGATTTCATTAAAGGAAACCGGTTCGATTTTAAAAGTCTTTGGTACGAATACGCGCTCGGTCAGTTTGTCGCCACTCACTTCGATCGCGTAAGTCTTGCCGCACGGCGATATTTCGTCCATGCCCTCTTCCGAATGGACGACGAACGCGCGTTCTGTGCCAAGCAGTCGTAGCGCCTCCGCCATCGGTTTCAACAGCGAACGGTCATACACTCCGATCAATTGGCGAGACGCCCGTGCAGGATTTGCAAGCGGACCCAACTGATTGAACACAGTGCGAACGCCGAGTGCCTTTCGAGCGGGCCCGACGTGCCTCATCGCCGGGTGGTGGGTGGGGGCGAAAAGGAACACGATCCCGGCCTTCTCCAAGACTTCTTCTTGCCGGGGTGGAGTGATGTCGAGGCGCACACCCAGGGCCTCGAGCACGTCGGCGCTTCCACACTTGCTGGTGACCGCCCTGTTCCCGTGCTTGGCGACCTTTGCTCCTGCGGCGGCCGCGACGATCGCCGCACCGGTCGATAGATTGAAGGTCGCGGGCCCGCCTCCCGTCCCACAAGTGTCGACTAGATTGGGAAACTTGGAAACGAGCCTTGTCGCGCTTTCCCGCATCGCCAAAGCAAAACCGGCGAGTTCAGTAGGCGACGCACCCTTAACCTTGAGCGCGATGAGCAACCCGGCGATCTGCGCATCGTTGAGTTCCCCCCGCAGGATCGAGCCCATCAACTCTTCGGATTCGGACTGACCCAAGTCCTGCCTTTCCAAAATGCGTTCCAGGATCGATGGGAAGGTCATGGGCAGAGTTTACTTGCGCTCGGCAGAGGGCGGTAAGATTCCCTCATGGCTGACGGGTATCTGCCGGTCCTGATCCTCATTGCGGTCGCGGCCCTTTTGTGTACGGTGATGGTCGTCGGCAGTTGGCTTTTGGGGCCGAAGAAAGTCACGCCCTACAAATCCTCGCCCTACGAGTGCGGCGTGGAGCCTCTCGGGAACGCGAACGAGCGGTTCCCGATCAAATTCTATCTCGTGGCGATCATCTTTGTTTTGTTCGACATCGAAGTGATCTTCCTCTGGAGCCTGATGTCGGTATTCAAGGATTCGCCGACGGAGTTCAAAGTCTTTAGCGGGATCGCGCTGGGAATCTACATGTTGCTCTGGATTATCGGCGACGCTTATGTCATCCGGGTGGGGGCGATCAATTGGGACGAGGGAACTTCGATCGCTCCGGAAAAAATGCAGGACACTCCAGTTCTGGCCGCGCCTATGAAAGGTGACGCCTAAGTGGCGGCTCTCGTACGCGAGGACGTTGCGCGAATCGTCTCAAAGTTTGCCGACGCTGTGACTGTGCTTAAAGAAAAAATCGGCGAGACTTATGTTTGCGTCCAGCCAGAGCGCCTGGTCGAACTCTTCACGTTTCTGCGGAACCAGTGTGCCTACGACTACTACGTCGAGTGCGTAGGGGTGGACTACTTGACTTGGAAAGGCGAACGCGACCTGCACACCAGGTTCGAGGTTGTTCACAACATCTATTCCACCAAGCACTTGATGCGGCTCTTCGTCAAGGTGGGGGTCGACGACGGCTCTCGGTTGCCGACGCTGAAAAACGTCTTCACCGGCGCCGAGTACCCGGAGCGGGAGATCAATGACCTTTTCGGAATCGTGTTCGAGGGCAACGAGCACGAGGGGAGGTTTTTGTTGGCGGACGATTGGATCGGATTCCCGCTGCGCAAAGACGTCGGTTTGGGGGGGGAGGACGTGGTTTTCGACCAGAACACAAGGGGACCCGCGGTGGAAGACGTGCAGTCGCCGCACGCGGGCGAGAGTTTTGACGGCAAGACAGGGAGCGAGGAAGTGAGCGGGCGATGAGCGCCAAAACTTTCATCCCATCGACCGAGACGTCTTTCCAGCGCACGGGAGAGAACACGATGATCGTCAACATGGGGCCACAGCACCCATCGACGCACGGCGTCCTACGCATTATTCTGGAACTCGACGGCGAAACGATCGTCAAGGCGAAGTGCGTCATCGGTTATCTCCACACGGGGATGGAAAAAGAGGCAGAGTTCCAGCAGTATCACAAGTGCGTCGTGATGACTGACCGCATGGACTATCTCAATGCGAACGGCAACAACCTGGCGCACGCGCTCGCGGTCGAAAAACTTTTGGGCTGCGAGATTCCCAAGCGCGCGCAGTATTTGCGCGTTATTTTGGCGGAGTTGAGTCGCATCGCGTCGCACTGCGTGTGGCTTGGGACTGCAGGCCTCGACCTCGGTGCGATGACTCCATTCTTTTACATCATGCAACAGCGCGAACTCGTGCTGGACTTGTTCGAGATGGTCTCCGGCGTGCGCATGATGCC
>CAYYZP010000103.1:0-5742 GCA_964476165.1 uncultured Fimbriimonadaceae bacterium | reverse complement strand
CGCAGGCGCTTCGCTCTGAAGTCTTGATGGAATCAAGGTACAGAGGCAACGCAACAGCCGCGAGAATCGCAAGGATGAGAACGACGACGAGCAGTTCAATCAAGGTGAACGCTCGTTTGATTCGAGTGTTATTCATTTCGTAAGTACCTACCCAAAAACCCGCGGCACGTTGTCCACGGACAAGTTTTTGACTCACATAGCATACAACATGTTCCGTGCCAGACGCATGAAAAGTGCATGTTTTGAACCTAATAAAGTGAGCAAGACCAGTACAATTGCCGTCTACCGCTTGATGACCTGGCTCAATGTAAAGATCGGCATGTAAAGGGCCAAGAGCGTGAAGAGAACGATACCACCCACGATAATCGTCAGCACCGGCTCCATAATCTTCGTCAGCCGTTGGACCGAGTGTTCGATGTCGCGCTCATAGAACTTCGTAAGTTGCATCAACATCTCGTCAAGGTTTCCGGCGCGTTCACCACTGGCGATCATGCGCGTGACCATCGGCGGGAACTGCCCCGTCTCTTCCAATGAAACGGCAAGAGGCGAGCCTTCTTTGACGGCCTCGCTGGCGGTTCTGATGGCGTTTTGAATGACCATGTTGCCCGATGTCCCGGCCGCAACCTGCATGGCTCCAATGATCGGGACGCCGCCACGGACCAGGCCCGTAAACGTCTGGGTAAATTCGGCGATTCCAATCTTCCTGAACAGCGGCCCCATGAGCCAGAGTTTCAGTTTTAGGGAGTCGTAGACCAGCCTGCCTTCCGCGGTCATGATATACGCGCGCACTAAGAGGAATGCGGCAACGAGGGATGGCAGAACGATGAACCACCAGTTGACCACGACGTCGCTCATGGTGAGCAACAGTCGCGTAATGGCGGGAAGTTCGTGGTTGAACCGCTCGTAAACTTTCTTGAAAACGGGAACAACGACCGTCAGCACGACCGCGATCACGCCACACGCGACGAAGATGACCAAGATCGGGTAGATGACTGCCGACTTGACCTGCTCGCGGAGTTCTTGCTGTTTGTCCAGTTGAACAGCGGCGAGTTCCAAGGTATCGTCGAGCGTCCCCCCCCGTTCGCCCGCGGCCACGAGAGAGCAGTACATTTCGCTGAAGACTTCCGGATACATCCGCATCGCCTCGGAAAGTGAAGCGCCACCGATGATCCTCTGCCTTATTTCGCTTAAAGACTTGACGAGGATCGGATTGCTCGATTGCATCGCGACCGCGTCGAGCGCCTCCACGATCGTGATGCCTGCGCGGATGAGGGTCGCCAATTGGCGGCTCATGACCACCATGTCGTACAACTTGACTTTGCGCTTGAAGAGGGACTGTTTTTCACCGCCCGTCGCGCTAAAGTCGGCGACGATGCCGATGTTCGTCAAATAAAGGCCGCGCGACCTAATCTGGTCGCGCATGTGACGCTCGTTGTCGGCGACGATGACTCCGCTTTGAATCTCGCCTTTTTGGTCTCGTGCGCTGTACTGGAACGTGGGCATAGGGCTAGTCCTCGTCTGCCGAAAGGACGCGCAGGATCTCTTCCGGAGTCGTTTGGCCCTCCAAAAGTTTCCTGATGCCGGACTGCCGCATCGTGATCATTCCTTCTCCTCTAGCAAAATCCATGACAGTGTTGGAATTGGCCCGTGCGACCACCAGCTCTCTGATCCCCTCGGTCATGGGCATCACTTCAAAGACGGCTGTCCGGCCCTTCATGCCGCGCCCGTTGCACTTGGCGCACCCGTTCCCACGGGTGAGCGTCGGCGGTTTTCCATTTTGCAAGGGCAGGTCGAAGGCCTTGACCATTTCTGGGGTCGCTGGATATTGCTCTGCGCACCCTGTGCAGACCTTTCGCACGAGCCTTTGTCCAATCACGCCGAGCACGGCGGAACTGACGAGGTAAGGCTCGATTCCCATGTTTTGCAACCTTACGAGAGCGCCCGGTGCGTTGTTCGTGTGCAGCGTACTCATGACCAAGTGACCGGTGAGCGCGGCCTGAATGCCGATCTCCGCAGTTTCGGCGTCGCGGATTTCGCCGACCATGATCACGTCTGGGTCTTGTCTAACAAGTGTTCGGAGACCTGCCGCAAACGTCACGCCAATTTTGTGGTTGACGTTGATTTGGTTCGCGCCAGCCAAGTGGTACTCGACCGGGTCTTCGACCGTGCTGATATTGATCGTCGGGTTGTTGATCGCGCTCAGGCCAGCGAACATGGTCGTCGACTTTCCTGAACCCGTGGGTCCTGTAATCAGGATGACGCCGTAAGGCTTCTTGATGAACTGGTTGAACAAGGACTCTTGCTCGGGCAGGAACCCGATGTTGGACATCGAGGCGATCGTGTTGTCCTTTTCCAAAAGGCGCATGACGATCTTTTCGCCGAACACCGTATTGGCAATGCTCACGCGCACATCGAAAGGATGTCCTTTCTCGCCCCTGATGACGAACCGACCGTCTTGCGGCCTGCGTCTCTCGGCGATATTAAGGTGTGAAACGATCTTGATTCTTGATACGACCGCCGCGTGGTTGACGCGGGGCAAGGTCATCTGCTCGAAGAGCAGACCGTCCACGCGGTACCGGACGCGAACATGGGTCTCGTGCGGTTCGATGTGGATGTCGCTCGAACCCTGTCTGACAGCGGCCTCTAAAATGTTGTTAACGAGCCTGACGATCGGTCCTTCGCCTGCGAGCGCCTGCAGGTCCTCGTCGCCAGTGTCTCTGAAACTGGAGACTTCCTGGATTTCCTCGATGAGCGATTCAGACTTGTGCTGGATTGAAAAAACTTCGTCAATCGCGCGGTCGATCTCTGTCCCGAACGCAAGAGTCGGATTGATTGGGCGATTGAGTCGCGCGCGAATCTCGTCGACGACTCCCACGTCGAGCGGATCGACCATGGCAACTTCGACTTCGTTCTCGTTTTCGCAGACAGGAATGAGGCGCTTGCCCCGAACGAACGATTCGTCGACGCGCCGGGCCAGTGCATGGTCGAATTTGGAAGAATTGAGGTCCGCATACTCGAACCCGATCATTGAACTGAGGAGCCTGCCAACGATCTCGGGCGGAGAGAACCCCTCCGCGACGATGATCTCCCCTAGAAAGCCTCCGCTCTCCCGCTGGCGCTCAAGGGCAAGCCTGAGTTGCTGTTCGTTGATCGCGCCTTCGTCGAGCAGAACCTCACCGATCCTTCGCACTCGCCGTACGGGCGCGGTGGATCCCGTGCCGCCATTTTCGACGAGCCACGGTTTTATCCAAGTCGTTATACGCTTGATGGCCATAGTTTTTCGAGGAATCACTGTAGTCTCAACGAGATGAAAGGGCCAAACATTTGTGCACCCCTAGGTTCAATTGAGTTTGACTGGGGATCAGTCCACAATGTTCATGCCAAATAAGATCGGTTTGCAGATACAGTTTATCAGAAAAAGTCTGGAACTGCACGGTAAGGGCAGGGGTCGTGCAAGAATATGACCCAGAAAAGGGCTCTTAGCACGTTCTTTGCAGGGTCATTTGTTTCGGCCCGTACTTACCAGGGACTAATGGAAGAAACGAACCCAGTCGCCACCAGTGAAAAGCACTTTCACCAGTTGCCAGAGGCTCCTGCCTTTGCTGGCAGGGTGGCTGAATTGGAGACCCTCAAGCAATTTTGGACCTCAGGCCGTGGGGTCGTCTCCCTTATCGGTATAGGTGGAGCAGGCAAGACCGCATGTACCCAAAAGTTCCTCGAGTGGGTCAGAACCGAAGAACCCGCCGACAAACTGCTGGTCTGGAGTTTCTACGACGACCCAGACGCCAACCAGTTCCTCAAGTCCGCCTACGAGTTCTTTACAGGCGATGAGACGGCCAAGGCGAGTGGCGCCGGTTGGTTCTCACTGTTGTCAGAAGTGCTTTCGACCGGCAAGAAGTATTTGCTGGTTCTCGACGGGCTCGAACGCGTGCAGAGACAGCAGACTGATGCCTCGGGCATCTACGGCGAACTCGAAGACGCACTGCTCAAAGGACTGCTCGTCAGATTGTGTACGGGGGCGGGCAGCACGAAAGCGATCATCACGAGCAGGTTTCCTGTGTCGAGCCTCGAGCGCTGGATGGGTAAGGGATACGAAGTCATCGACATCGACGTGCTCGATCTTCCTTCTGCGGTCTCGCTCGTCCGCTCACACGGTGTCAAGGGCGACGATGCACAGCTCAGCACCATCGTGGAAGCCGCGGGCGGCCACGCATTGACGACGGACTTGCTCGCGGGGGCAGTCGCTCGCTTCTTCGACAGTGATCCCGCCGCCTCACCAAAGATCAACGTCAAAAAGTCCGACGAAAACCACCAGGCGCTGCGACTGAGCGCAGTACTCAAGATTTTTGAAGACAACCTGACACCTGGGCAACTCGATCTGCTGAAGTGCCTGTGCGTCTTTCGGTTCGGTGTCACGCGCGAGGCGGTGCAGCGCGTTTTCGTCGGCGATGACAAGGACAACATTTCAGGAAGTCTCGCCGCCGCATCGACCGAGGATATTGAAAAAGATCTTGCGATCTTGGTCAAATGCCACCTGGTCTACTACGAGTCCACAGGCCGTTACACGGTCCATCCCACAGTTCGCGACTATTTTTACCGACTGTTTCGAGACCCCACAATCGTCCACACCGCGGTCAAAGAGCACCTAGCTGGACTGACGGCACGGCCGGGGATCGGGCTGCCGGTCGACAAGCCTTCCCTCGATCTCTTGGAAGACCTCGTGTTCCACGCGCTCAAGGCAGGATCGGAGGACTACGCCGCCGACGTTTATTTTTCACGGCTCGGAGGGAGCGACCATCTTAACAGCGTGCTCGGCGAATATGTGCGGACGCACAGGATTCTGAGCGCGTTCGAGCACTGCCCGGACAAGACCGGGATGTACCATTGCCTGCGCGCCTTCGGAGAGTTCGATAGCGCGCTCGAATGGAGGCCGACGAACAGATACATTTCTTTGCTCAATGGAAAACTAAAAAGCCTTTCAGAAGACCATTCGCAATCGACGAGCACAATGGCTCGCGCGCTGATGGGTGAAGATATTCGCATTCCAGACCGCACTCCCGACTTTCCAGTCCCTGCCGCGCTTGTGTACTTATTAAAGGGTGAACTCGCAGAGGCAGAGCGCGTCGCGCGACTCGAAGTCAAGGGTTCGATCTATGCCGACGACGTCGTCCGCAACGAGATCATCCTTGCGGAGATCATGCGAAAGCGCGGAGACCTCAGGAGAGCACGTCTCATGTTGGACGCGACAGCCGAATGGTCGTTGCACTCGGGTTCTCAAGAACACCTGTGCCTCATGCATCTTTTTAGGGGTCGGCTGGAAGCGCACGAGGGCGACATGGCGCACGCGATGCGCACTTTAGAAGAAGCGCTCCGTTCCGCAACCGACTGCAAGTTTGCTCTTTTGGAAATCCTCATTTTGGCGACGATCTCGCGCCTACAGTCCGAAACGGGCAAACATGACGCGGCAAATGAATCCATGGATCGGGCCAGGTCCTTGGCGGAAGATACGGAGATCGGCCTCGATCACGCGTTCATAGAAGGCATGGCTCCAAAAACAGTAACGATCTAAATCGGATGCGTCTGCAAAGGAGTGCCAAACCTATCCTTGAACTGCAAGCAATACGACTCGACATAAGTCCAACTGAGCCAGGCGAGACCACAAGTGCCGACCAAGGTAGCCAATAAGAGTCCCGCGATGTCGATGCCAGGAAAGTAAGCCAGCACGCACTGGCCGACGGGCCA
>CAYYZP010000102.1:0-5249 GCA_964476165.1 uncultured Fimbriimonadaceae bacterium | reverse complement strand
AACGGCAATGACGTTGGCACGACGCCGGTCATCTTCGCCGACGGCCACGCGAAGAGTTATCAGGCCAAAGCGATCGCCAACGGAGGATCGCAGATCATCTGGCGGTTCCGCTGACGTAGCCGCTCAATCGCTTCGCCTGCCATAATCCCTGCGGAACCAGCGGACATGAGATTCCTCAAAAGAACCTCCGACGAGCGCGAAGACCTCGGATACAGAGTGTTCGTGTGCCTGTTTCCGGGCCTAGTCTCCCTTGCACTGGCCTACATGCTCTTCTACTATCAGAGCGCATGGCTCGCTGGACTGAAGTGGGTGCTGCTCATCGGAGGAGTGCTTGGGCTCGCCTACGGCATCTACCACTTGTTGCAATTCTTCAAAATCAAGTCGTTCGACGTGCAGTGCCCGTTCTGTGAGGCGTACAACATCTTCACCGAAAAGCCGATGGAGGACGTCCGTTGCAGCGAGTGCAACCGGCAGATTCCGATCGTCGATGGGCACATCCTACAAGTGTTTCAAGTCCGGTGCGGATACTGCAACACCCTTAATTGGTACAACGACACCAGCACTGGCTTGATCTGCGAGGAGTGCGACCGCGTCATCCCGATCGCAGGCGCGGACGAGAGCGCCTCGCCTGCGCTCAAGACCTTTACGCGCCACGACGAGACCCTTCCTTACGATCTCGTGCTGATCGACGGGGGACGGAAGGAGGAAGACCTCATCCCGGTCCTCCAGCAGATGCTCGCCCTCAACCGCAACCACGTCAAGAACATCCTGAACGAGATTCCGGTCGTTCTCCTCCAAGGCGTTCCGAAGCGAAAAGCCGATCTTCTTGCCATGCAAATCCAGGTTCACGGCGGTTCGGCTGAGTCCCGACCGAGCGGCTCGTCTTGAGGCCCACTCTGGCAGTCCAGAGGGGGGGCTCTGAGGTATCTTTCTTGCGAACTTTGCCAGGTCTGCGGCGGCGATTCAGCCTCTGAGGGTCGGCTCGGGGGTTCCACAAACAATATGTCACCTGCAAGCAAGACGCTCTCTAACGTCGCGTCCCTCGTCTCAAGGCGCGTTTCCATGGCGATAGCCTTCCTTTTCACCCTTCTTTTTGTCCCTGCTGTCTCATGGGCATCAGGTGGCGAGACCGTTGACCTTAAGTTTTCCGGCTCGGACAACATTTACTTGTTCGTCTCCCTGGGCTTTGGCCTGATCGCCATCATCGCAGGCATGATGTTCCGATCGAGCGTTCTCAAACAGTCCAAAGGCAGCGAGAAAATGCAGGAGGTCGGCGGAGCGATCAAAGCAGGCGCGCTGGCCTATCTGAGACAACAGGTCCAAACGATGCTCGTGTTCGTGGTGGTCCTCGCAGTCGTTCTGTATGTGATTTACCGAAAGGACTATGGCGACATGCTCGCCGTCTGGGTCTCGGTCAGTTTCATCGGCGGCGTCGCTGCATCCTACATCGCCGGATACATGGGAATGCTCATGGCGGTCGAGAGCAACATGCGCACAGCGCACGCCGCGCTGTCAAGTTATAAAACTGCCCTCGAGACTGCTTTCCGTTCGGGCGCTGTGGCCGGACTGGTCACCGTCGGTATGGGCCTTCTTGGTGCGACGCTGATCTTCCTTCTGGCCAAGGGCGATGCGATGAAACTGCTGATCGGTTTCGGATTTGGCGGCTCGCTCGCCGCGCTCTTCATGCGCGTCGGTGGGGGCATCTTCACCAAGGCCGCCGACGTCGGTGCCGACCTCGTCGGTAAGGTCGAGGCCGGAATCCCTGAGGACGATCCGCGCAACCCGGCCGTCATCGCCGACAACGTCGGGGACAACGTCGGGGACTGCGCAGGAATGGCCGCCGACATCTTCGAGTCCTACGAAGTCACGCTAGTGGCCGCCATCATTCTCGGCGCTGCGACGGCGGCGATCTTCGACCAGTCCACCTGGATGAAACTCATCCTGTTCGCCTTGATGGCCCGCGGCGTCGGCGTCGTGGCGTCCATCGTCGGCATTCTCATGGTCAAGGGCAGCGACAACGTAGACGCGGACCCGCTCAAAGCTATCCGTGGCGGGTTCTGGGGCTCAGCCGCGATCGCAGCCGCCTTCAGTCTCGTGCTCGCCTACTTCATGATGGGCGGCAATGGTGAGAGCACCATCCAGACCTATAGCACCTTCACCCAAAACCAGGCACAACGGGCGAACATCGATAAGATCATCAGGGCGCGCGACGAGATCGCTCTTGCGAACAAGGTCGAAAAATGGCAGGTCGTTCCCAAGGACGTCGAGGCGAAACTCAACGCCAAAGAGATGGGAATCCTGCCAGAACAGTTGACGCAGGTCGTCAACCAGACCCTGACTCAAGAGGCGAACGGCTTCCAAGAGCCGAAGAAAATCGATGGCCTAAGCGTGCTCGATTTCAACGCCCAGGACAACCCGATCCTTGCGTATGCCGCCGTCAAAGAACAAATGCCCGGTCAACAAGGACTTGAGTTCTTGAACTTTAAGGAACGCTATGCGAACGTCCAATGGAAGTTGCTTAGCGTCCATGTGGTGAACTTCCAACAGCAACCACCACTTGCTGAAGGCGCGGCTCCCCCACCGCCGACAACTCCCGTCGTCGTAAGCGAACTCGACGTGGTCATCGGTCCAGTCGATGCATCGAAGGAGAGCCAGATCATCGCGAGTCTGTCTCAACCAAACGTCAGAACAGTAACCATCACCAAAGGCCACCCGGTCATCGTGTGTACGACTGCGTCGGGCGACATCGCCTTGGGCGTCGACAGGTCGGAAGGCGTCAACCTGATGCAGGTCGCGGGTCCTGATGAAGTCGGTATCCCCCCCCTGTACTACTTCCCGCAAAAACCGGAAGTGGTCAAGGCAGCCTTCGACGCGCGCCAGGCCGATCCGACAGCCGCGACCCCGATGCCAGAGATCGCCGGCCTCGTCCAAATCGAGAAGCATGTCGCGCCTTGGTGGAAGTTCGGGCTCTGTATCGTGTTCGGCATCATGATGGCGTTCGTTTTCGAACTCCTCACCGACCATTACGTCAGCCTCAACAAGAAATCGGTCCGCGAGGTCGCCGACGTTTCGACAGCTGGACCTGCGCCCATGATCATCACGGGCTTTGCGCTCGCCATGGAGTCTTCAGTGTTCAGCGTCCTAGCGATTGCAGTCTCACTGATCGCACCGATCATGATCTTCAATCCGGCTGAGTACGGCGGATACCTGCTCAGTTTCTATGGGATTGCCCTTGTCGGTCTCGGACTCTTGACAACGACAGGTTTCATCCTTGCGATGGACACGTTTGGGCCTATCAGCGACAACGCGCAAGGCGTTTTCGAGATGTCCGGCGCAGGTCACGACAATCCACAAGCCAGCAAGGCCGTCCAGCGACTCGACGCCGCCGGAAACACGACCAAGGCTCTCACCAAGGGCTTTGCGATCGCAACTGCGGTCGTCGCCGCAGTCGCTCTGTTCCACGCTTATATCGAGCAAGGGCAACTTGCGACAGTCGGTATGAGGCTCGAGGTTCCTGAAATCTTCCTCGGCCTCTTGATCGGTGGAGCGGCGCCGTTCCTCTTCTGCGCGTTCTCGATCAACGCCGTCGGCCGCGCGGCGTTCGAACTCATCAACGAAGTCCGGCGCCAGTTCAGAAAAGATCCAGGCATCATGGCCGGAACGAGCAAGCCCGATTACGCTCGGTGCGTAGCGATCTCGACCAAGGCGGCGCAGACCGAACTTCTTGGCCCTGGCATCCTTGCGATCGCCTTCCCCGCGCTCGTCGCGTTCGGATTCGCGATCGGCAAAGAACACACGTTCATCAATGGCGTCGAGTACAACCTCGTCGGCGCGCAGGCGCTCGGCGGCTTCCTCGCTGGTGCAATCCTCTCAGGTCAATTGATGGCCGTGCTTCTCGCCAACTCTGGCGGCATTTGGGACAACGCGAAGAAACTGATCGAAGACGGTCTGCACGGAGGCAAGGGTTCGGCGGCGCACAAAGTAGGCGTCGTTTGCGATACGGTCGGCGACCCGTTCAAAGACACCGCCGGTCCCGCGCTCAATCCGCTCATCAAGGTCATGAACCTCGTCGCTCTCTTGTTGGCACCATTGGTCATCAAGCCCCACAGCAACGGTGTGCTGATTACGGTTACGGTGCTTGCCGCGCTCGCGTTGGTGGTGGCGATCTGGTGGTCCAAGCGCGGATCGATGTCATCGATGCTCGCTGCCGCAGAAGCCGAGGTGCTTGCCGAAAAAGCACAAGCCTAGTCGTTCGGACAGGCATTCTTCGCAGGGCTGGAACAATTGGGTTCCAGCCCTGCGTCTTATAAGGAGACTCCATGGCGAAACTTGAGGACATTAGGGCCAAGAAGAAGATTCGAACTGCCCTCAATCGGAACATGGTCGACATTACGTCCATGGACCTCCAGATTCTTCACCGCGTCGCTTATTTGAGGGGGGTGATCCGACCGATCAGGGGCGGGCCGCCGGACGTAAAGGAAGAAGTTCAACGAATTTTCCGGCACATGAAACAGACCGGAGTCATTGCAGACTACATCATCGCCTGCATCTTTAGGACAATCTAGCCCCACATTTTCATTGTTGTGCGGACCTCCAGGTCTGCTCTTTGTGGTGCGGGCGTCCCGCCTGCACTCCAGTAATTTCATATTTCAGAAATGAAATTTGAAATTATCTTCTTGCCCTCCCTATTCATCACTCATCATTCATCATTTATCACTCTTCACTCCTCACTCAGCACTCAGCACTCATCACTCCTTAGCAACAGCCTTTCGACCTCCCCCATCAAATAGAACGAACCAGTGACCAGAATCACTTCTCCTTCGACCGAATCCCGCAGGCACGCTTCCAGCCCTTGTTTCGAAGACCCGTGCGCCGATGCCGACCCAAGGACTTCACCGCACTCCGAGATCACTTGCGCGGGATCAAGCGCGCGATGGAAGTCGATCTTCACAACATACGCGTGCTTGACCGCTGGGCGAAGCGCCTCATAAAACGGCAGCGACTCATGGCCTTCGATCCTGCCGGTAATGAGTTTGTACTTCTCCATGTAACCGTTCTCGCGAAGCGTCTTCACAAGATTTTCAGCCGCCTCTGGGTTGTGCGCACCATCGAGAATAAACCGCCGTCCGCGATGTTCAATGACCTCGAAACGCCCAGGCAGTGTCGCCTTTGAGACCCCTGCCCCCACCTTTGAGCGATCATTGATCGCCCCCACCGCCTCCATCGCGGCGATCGCGAGCGCGACGTTG